>JAAFHQ010000761.1 GCA_013298445.1 Chitinophagales bacterium
CGCTACCCTGGCTGAAGTTACTGAAACCATTTTGCCCAAAACAGATACACCGGGAGCAAAAGAGTTGGGTGTGCCCCAATTCATTGACAAAATGCTGAAAGAAGTGTTGGGAGAAGGGGATCAAAAAGCTTTTGTGGCAGGTTTGGAACAAATTGAAGCAGACAGCAAAAAGCAACATGGAAAAGCCTTCGCAGAGTGTAGCCCGGAGGAACGCAGTGCCATGCTGTTGGCTATGGACAAAGCTGCGGCTACCCAGCCGCCTTCGGTGTGGGGTATAACTCTGGCTCCGCCTCAACCGACCGATTTTTTCCGCAATCTGAAAAGCCTGACCCTCTTTGGGTATTATACTTCAGAGGAGGTGTGTACCAAAATT
The DNA here is from genome assembly GCA_013298445.1 of Chitinophagales bacterium. Taxonomy (GTDB): domain Bacteria; phylum Bacteroidota; class Bacteroidia; order Chitinophagales; family Saprospiraceae; genus Haliscomenobacter. The sequence continues at coordinate 374 of JAAFHQ010000761.1, forward strand.
TTGAGTTATGATCCGGTTCCAGGGGCTTATATTGCTTGTATGCCGGTGGCGGAGGTGGGAAATGCGTGGAGTGAGTAATAGACTCTGAACTCTTCACTCATTAAAAAAAATAACTCACATTACGCAGCTTTTAACCGCAGAGTTTCGCAGAGTGCACGCAGAGTTTCACGGAGTTCTTTTTAGTTTTAAGGAGTTTACCACCTGCGGTGGAGAGCGGTCGGGCACTACTGAAATTTGATTTTTTGTACGAGGTACGGTTCAATGCGGCCTCTGAGCACTCTTGCCATCGCAGATGGCCTAACTTAAAACTCCGAGAAACTCTGCGTGCACTCTGCGAAACTCTGCGGTTAAAAAAAACTGAGGTTAAATAGAATGAAACTACCCTTTAGCTGCACCTTATCAGAATAAAACTTGCGTAATGTGAGAAAATAAATTAAAACAACTTTTTCCCTCACTTCGGATACACCCAAGGCTTCCGATACTCCCTACTCAACAACTTATTCGCCGCTTTATCCCCCACAATCATGTCCTTCTCATGATCCCACTCAATGGAGCGGCCCAATTTGGCTGAAAGGTTGCCCAGTAGCGCCATATTCGTCGCATGTCGGCCCCGTTCAATGTCTGCAAATGGGCGTTTGCCCGTAGGGATACAATCCAGAAAATCCTTCCACACCAGGTCGATGTTTTGCTGATCGGGTTCGTTCATCTTGGCGGCCTCTTTGAGGATTTCTTTTTTGGGATCGTTGGGGTAAAAAGTCCAGCCGCGCTGCCAGCCCATGTGGAAGACCCCTTCGGTGCCGTGAAAATACACCCCTACGTTTTCGCCTTGGCGTTCGGGGTGGCTGCTCAAGAGGGTATGTTCCCAGGTGCAGATGAAGGATTCAAATTCATACACCACCCGTTGTTCTTCCGGGGCATTGGCCAGGGAGTCGCGGATGTCGGATTTTTGGGTGGAATAAATTTTGCGCGGCATTGTTTCTTCGGTCCACCACAGGATTTGATCAAACCAGTGTGGGCCCCAGTCGCCGATGTTGCCGTTGGCAAATTGGGTGTATTGCCGCCAGCCGCGCGGGTGCATGCTGGGATTGTAGGTGCTCAGTGGCGCGGGGCCGCAGTAGAAGTCCCAGTCGAGCCCGGCAGGTGGGGCCATTTCTTCTTCTTTTTTGCCCATGCCATAATTGTACAACACAAAAGCTCTGGTGCTGTAAATTTTGCCCGCTTTGCCCGACTTCAAAAACTCCATGCCACTCACATTGTGCGGTGAATAACGGCGGTGAAAATCCACCACACAAACCTTTTGGGCGTCGCGAGCTGCTTTTTCAATGGCGCTGCCTTCTTTGACCGTGTGGGAAATGGGTTTTTCCAAAAACACGTTGGCACCACTGTGTAGGGCCTCAATGGCGATCAGGGCATGCCAGTGGTCCGGGGTAGCATTGATGACGATGTCGGGGCGCTCGGCTTTGATGCACTCGCGGTAGTCTTTGTATACCTTGGGTTGGTCATTGCATAGCTTATCAACTTCGATTTTGCATTTTTTGAGCTGGTTTTCATCTACATCGCAGAGGGCCGCTACGGTAACTTGTCCGCTGCGGATGGCTTCACACAGGATGTTGAGGCCCCACCATCCACTGCCGATGAGTACGGTTTTGTATTTGGCGGGTCGATGAGGAATGAGGTAAGGGGGTGCCAAAAGGGTAGCGCTAGCCATCCCGGTAGTTTGAATAAACGATCTGCGATCCATGTTTTTGATTTGTTTACGTTGAAGCGAAAATAGTCATTAGTCGGGTAAAAAGAGGCTGTCATATTTATGACTTTTTGACATGAGGTCACAAGGGACGACTGACAGTGTGGCTGAAAATGGGGTTTGGAACCAGTTTTGTAGCACCAATGCCAGACTAAACTGCATCATCAACCCGAATTTTACAACTATGACGGTACAACATTTCACGGAAGGAAAAATTTACTTCGATGATGAGCTGAGCAAAAGTGCCTGGGAAATGGCCCAACAACTCAGCCCTCCATCGCTGAGCCCCAACCCCGCTCTGAACATCAAAGAGAGCACCAAAGCTTTTTTGATTGAGTTGGTGGTACCTGGATTAACCCATGAAGACCTGAATATTCACCTTGCTGACAATAACATGTTGGTCCTGCAATATAAGCGTGACCATAACGAATTTGAATCGGTTTTGACCCAGCGCCACTGGCGGCAGGAGTTCAAAATGCGCTCTTTTGTGCGCCAGATTCCGGTTCATCCTGAGATGGTGGAGTTGGATCAGATCAAGATCACTTCCAAAAATGGGATCGTATCGATTCGTTTGCCCAAAACTGAAGCGCTGAGTGGGAAGGTGGCGTCGGTTATGCCTTTTTCCAATAACTAAATCCCCCTTCTAAAGTGCCTCTTAGGTTTCTGTGGTTCCTTAGGTGGTGAAAATACCCTGCCTGCTTCGCAGGCTTTTTCTTCACCACCTAAGGAACCACAGACACCTAAGAGGCACCTTAGGGCGTGTTATTCTTGAAATTGGGGCAGGTCGAAATAGAAATTGGCCCCCTGCCCGAGCTGGCTGACTACCCCAATTTTTCCCCCCATCGCTTCCACAAAATCCTTGCTAATGGCCAGTCCCAAGCCCGTGCCGCTCGACTTACTGCCTGGAGCTTTTACGTACTTTTCAAAAATTTTGTCCTGGTATTCTGGCGCAATCCCGGGGCCTTGATCCTGGATGGAAAAATGAATCTGACGATCTGCCGTGGACTCAATTTCCACACGCAAATGATCACCTTCCGAAGCATGCCGAATGGCGTTGGACAGAAGGTTGATCAACACCCAAATGGTTTTTTCGGGATCCGACCATACCTTGGGCAATTGGGGCGCAAACTGCGTGCTGATCTGTAATTTTTTGTCCTGAGTTTGTGGGTAAAGCGCCTGCAAGGCAGTGCGCACCAAATCGGCGGGGTCGTTGGCCTGCAAAGTCAAATCAATTTTACCCGTTTCCAGCTGGGTCATGTTCAACAACTCGCTGGTGATGCGCAGCAGGCGGTCACTTTCACCACGTATGTCATGCACCAATTGCACCTGATTAGGATTGAGGGCACCCGTTTTGGGGTTTTCCAGCAATTGTAAACCCAGCTTGATGCCTGAGATGGGCGTTTTGAGTTCGTGTGAAATCGTGGCCAGAAAGTTGGTTTTGGCCACATCTTTTTCCAAAAATGTGGTGATGTTTTTGAGCACGTACACCGTGCCCGGCTCTTCATCCACCTGGATTTTATACGAATCAAGCA
>JAAFHQ010000762.1 GCA_013298445.1 Chitinophagales bacterium
TTTTCGATGGAAGAAAAGAATGATTAGACTGGCATTCTTTTTATGTTTGGGCACATATTGGATCAAGCTTATTTTTACTCAATGAAAGCAGAAATTGAAGTTTGTGTAGATACCCTGGAAGCTGCCCTGCAAGCCCAGGCGAATGGCGCCACCCGGATTGAATTGTGTGGGCGTTTGGACCTGGATGGACTGACTCCCGATGAAGATTTTATCCAACAAGCCCTCGCGGAATTGGCCATTCCCATCCATGTGATGATTCGCCCCCGGGGTGGTGATTTTGTGTACACTGCGGAGGAATTCGCACAAATGGAACGTGAGATCGCCTATTGCAAAGCCCAGGGCGTTCCTGGCGTAGTACTCGGCGCGCTAAAACCAAACGGTGAGCTCGACCTGGAAAACATCCTGAAACTGGCCGCTCTCGCCAAGCCAGAAATGCTGGTGGTGGTACACAAATGCATCGACTATACGCCGGATCCGGCGGCTGCTTTTGAACAACTGTTGGCGCATCACGAGTTGATCGATTATGTGCTGACTTCGGGAGGGAAACCTACTGCGCGAGAAGGAATGCCTGTGTTGCAGCAGATGGTGAAGATGAGTGAAGGGAGGATTAAGGTGATGGCAGCGGGGAAAATTACGAAGGAGAATTTGGAGGAGTTGGGTAAGGAGATAGGTGCTCCGGCTTATCATGGAAGATTGATAGTTTAAGGCAATTAAACTTGTGGCAAATTGATTGCCAAAAAACCAGGATTATGTGCAGAATCCAAAACCCCTCTCCGAAAGTTTCAGACTTTCGGAGAGGTTGAGCAAAGCACTGTTTCGCTGCTTGACCTCCTCGAAAGTCTGAAACTTTCGAGGAGGAGCTTTAGATTTGAGCGTATTTTTTTTGATTTTCAATTTGTTTAAAGGCTTTTACCGCCCCTGCTCCGCCGGATAAGGCCCTTTGTCAAACGCCCGATCATGATACACCTTTGACCCTACCTCCCTCGCCAAGGGACTGAAAAAATCCACCCCCGCTTTGATCGAATCCAGCACATGGCGAAAATCGTATCTCGGTTGCCAGCCCAAATCACGCCTGGCCCGCTCATTCACATATACCCGATCAAGATTTGGGAACATCGCCCAGTTTTGCCGGGCATAGATTTCGGCAAAATCCGGGTAAATCCTACTGACCACATCGTGGGCGTTTTTTTGCAAATCCTGTAAGTCTGCCGGACTTAATGGCGTGGTAGCACTGATGATGTAGCGCCCAAAACCGAGGTCTTTTGCCTTGGTCATCGCCAACAAATGTGCATCCACAATATCCGCCAGATCAACCCGACGATATAGGAATTCATTGGCTTTGGCATTCAGGTCTGCAAACTGGGAGCGGGTGTTTTCCTGATCGTCAGCTTCCAGGAAAAAGCGGGAAGTGCGCAGAATCAAACAAGGCAATTTGTAGCGTTGGTGGAACAATTTGCACAAGTTTTCGGCAGCAATTTTGGTCACGCCATAAATGTTTTTGGGAATGGGGGTAACCTCCTCCGTAATCCAGGTGGCTGGCCCACCGGGGAGGGGTTTCATGGCATCGCCAAATGTGCTGGTGGTGCTGGTAAAAATGAAAGTTTTAACGCCAGCTTGTATGGCTTCTTCCAAAAGGTTAGTGGTGCCGGAGATATTGGTGTCAATAAAGTCCTGAAAACTGTGGGTGAGCACATGGGGTTTGTGCAGGGTTGCGGTATGCAGCACTACGTCGATGCCTTGCATACTTTGGCGAACAAAATCGCGGTCAACAATCGAGCCAACTCGGCTGGTAAATGGAGAGGGTAGAATGTCCAGACCAATTGCGGTATGTTCGCTTTGTTGGAGGGTACGTACGAGGGCTTCCCCTAAATGTCCGGCGCTTCCGGTGACTAGAATTTTCATAAAGATCTGATTGATTTTAGCCATAATGAAGCAAAAGAATGCGGGCAAAACGCAATGTAAGTACCTAAAAGTTCCAAATCTTAACAAATCAAATATCTTTATTGCTTGGAAACATTGCTAACACATTCACGTTAGTGTAGAAAACCCGAAAACCGATGCGTCTCCTCTTCCTGCTTATTTTATCCACCTTGTCTTTGCCTCTAATGGCTCAACTCGATCTGGGCTCCCACTTCATCCGCGGCAGCTGGCAAGCCCATCAGAGTAACCCTGCGTTATTGCCGCAGCAACGCATTACCATATCACTGCCCAATATTTATGGCTATGGTGAGGTAAGTGGTTTTACGCTGGATGAGGTATTGGGAAAAAATGATCAAGGCCAAACTGTGGTGGATGTAGGTAAAGCCATCAGCTTGTTGGAGCCCGAAAACTACATCCGCGATCGCATTGATCTCGGCACCCTCGGAATCGGTTTCCACACGGGCAATTGGTACCTTTCCCTGAGTCACCAGGTGCGGCAAAATGCCCATTCGAAATACCCCAAGGAGTTGGCTCAATTGGCCTGGGAAGGCAATGCCCAGTTTATCGGTCAGGAAATCCAGATTGCGCCACGCATTGGGATTCAGGCTTATCAGGAATTTGCTTTAGGCTTGGGGTACAAACTGGGCAAAAACTTCACCCTGGGTGGGCGCATCAAATTGCTCAATGGGGTAGGTAACATCTCTTCGCTCAACCACGATTTTCGCCTCTTCACCAGCGACGATGTGTACCAACTGACCGTCAATGCGGATTATGCCCTCAATACAGCGGGCAACCAGTTGCGCTACAATGGTTTTCAAGACATCAGTGCCAATCTGGATGTTGCGACCTTCGACTGGAGCAACAACTGGACCAACAATACCGGCTTTGCATTGGATCTGGGGGCTAGCCTCCGCCTTGGCAAGGTTGAATTGGCCGCCTCCATTCTGGACTTGGGGCAAATCAACTGGAAACAAGACGCCACTCAATTGGCCATCAAAGGAGAATACACTTTTGAGGGTTTGGACATTTTTCCCAATGTATGGACCGACTCTGTTAGCTTTGGCAGCATTGTTGATACGTTGGAAGCACGGTTTAAAGTCAGTCAAACAAATGGAGCCTACGCGACCAGTTTGCCCGCCTATTCTTTTTTGAGCGCCAATTTGAAAATGAACGAGAGTACGACGATAGGCGTCCTGGCTTATGGTGAGCGCATTTCTGACGAATGGTTCCCAGCCCTGGCTTTGAGTTTGCAAAAGCAAATTTTTAAGGGCTTCACACTGGGTGGTGTCTACGTGATCCGCAACAAACGTTTCGACAACGTCGGTGTAAACACCAGCCTGAAAATTGGCCCCTTACAAATCGTAGCGGCAACCGACAACCTACTGACTCTCCTGCAAAGTTCCAACAGCAATACCGTCAATGGGCGCATTGGCATCAACCTACTTTTTGGGCAAATGGAAAAAGAAGAGCAGAAAAAACTCCCCAACGAAAAAGATTTTTTCAAATAAACTGGAAAAAAATAGGGTCTAAGGTTGCTAGAAACCCCCAGGACTACTATCTTTGCACTCGCTTTTAAAGTAAGAGCTTATTTAAGCTTTATATGGCGTGGTAGCTCAGCTGGTTAGAGCGTGCGATTCATAATCGCAAGGTCGGCGGTTCAAGCCCGCCTCACGCTACAAAACAATACCTAAGGACATCGAAAACAGGCAATTGCCCTTTCGATGTCCT
>JAAFHQ010000763.1 GCA_013298445.1 Chitinophagales bacterium
TTCACCAAAACTGGCCAGTTTGCCATCTCCATCATAGTCAAAACCGTCAGCTTTGGTCCAGTCCCCATCCGCAGGAAGTGGATCAAGCGTTCCGTTGTTGTTGCTATCATAACCTTTGCCGATGAAAGACTGGATGCAGGTTTGGGGCACATTGCGCCGCACCTTCATCCATTTCAGGTTACAATTGTCTGAAGAGCCTTCGTTTACATCTCCAACACAAGCCTTGGCGTATCCCCGGATGCTATTGAGTCCATTGCTAAGCGATACGTTCAGCTGGTCGTTGATCACCATGATCGGTGAAATCAAATCTGCTACCGTAATCATCACCGAGTCTTTCACACTGTTGTAACAAGCATCAAAGGCATCAATGATCACCCAATGGCGACCAGGATTTAGGCCACCGAGTGCACCGTTGGTAATCGGATAAGTGGGCTCAAACCAGGGCTCGCCAGGTTTTTTGCTTGCTACTAGAAAACCTTTGGTGTACAAATCTTCACTCTTGACTTTAACACTCAGGCTGGACAAGAAACAGTTGTCGAATACATCAACCCCGATGGCTTCTTTTAGCCCTTTAACGGTCAAAGGAATAGACGCCTCACAATTGATCGGTCCCGTAGACAATTCTACCGGGTGATGGGGCATGCTGATTTTAGGTGCTTCAAAATCCCCAATTTTGATCAACACGTGGAGGGTGTCCACGATACCCCCATTGCACCAATCAAAAATGTAAATCTGGCGGTCAATTTTTAAACCCCGCCCATCACAAATGGAGAACTCCTGATCCTTGATCTGCATGGAGTAACTACAGGGTTGTTTATCCAGAAATAGGGTGTCGGTAACGGTACCGGACAAGCCGCGTTTTTTGGTGGCAAATGGAGTAACATCAATGCGCCGAATCAAGGCTTTATTGGGCGTACAAGCAGCATAAGTTACAACCCGGTCGTAACCCAGGGTATCTGGCCCATTGAAATAGAAGTCAGAAACAGACGGACGACAAACATTGATGGTTTGAACCGTATCGATGAATTTTCCTTGGCAATTGGTTGCAACCCAGGTGCGGAAAATGCGCGCATAGAGGCCATTTTTGGCCAAAGAATCACAACCGTACACGATGAGTCTGTCGTTCCATTTTATCGTAAGCGGGCAATCAGGATCACAGTTGGCAAATTTTACGATACCCAGGTTTGGCACATTGTCCTCTACTTCTGAGTAATTAAAAAGTGTGCCTGGAATCAATTGGCGGGGACTACTGGTTCGAGTGGTATACCCAATGGTTTTGGGGTTGTTCAGGATGGTTTCTATTTTGCTACAAATGACCGGATTTGGATCAAACTGCACGAGGTCTACCCGAGGCATGTTTTTGTCTTCAACCGCAATGATCCCCCAGCAGCCTTCAGGGTTACAGATGGGATGGCTCAAAAAATACTTGAGGCGTTGCCCGGCGTGCTCCCCGGTCAGGCGGTTATTGGCTACAGCTTTGCCACTTTTGTCGGTGATCAACAACTCCATGCCATCCGGATTACAATCTTTGGCATTGAATTCGGCGACAATGTTAGGCGTTACCTTAAAAGCACAATCTGCTCCCAGCGTAATTCTTACCTCATCCAGGCAGGCAATACTGCTGGATAATTTTTTCTGCTTTGCACTAATCTTTGGCACAGAATTTGGTACTACAGCACGAGCACCTGTTCGGTTTTTCACCCAGGTGTGCTGTAACAAGAATGGAAGAAGAAGTAGGAAGCTTATTCCGTACAATGATGCTTGAGCTGCACTTGACAGCTGCGGGAACCACTTTTTCATGAGATCAATGATTTGCCAAAAAAAACACTTAAAGATAGTCACAATTTGAGAAAAACAAGCGTAAGTCAGTGTAAATACCTAAATTAGAGTAGTCAATTCTCACCGGACTTTATGAAAATTATTTTCTCCGCTCAGGCCAGTTGAAAAAATAGGCGCTAACCAGCGGCAAAACAAACAAGGCCACCGTCAAGATCGATGTGTACAGATCGGCGGTCTCTCCCTCGGTAAGCATTGCTATAGTCGACTCCGGGAAATAATGACTAACGCCCGACAAAGTCAATTTTAAGCCCAAAATGCCTATCACGACAAAGGCGATGGTTTCCAAAAAAGGAAAACGCTCCATCAAACCTACAAAGCCCTGTGCCACAAAACGCATCGCTAAAATGCCGATAAAAACGCCAATTACAATCAATTGGATCCGATCCGTAAAGGCTACCGCTGCAAAAACATTGTCGATCGAAAAGGCCAAATCCATCAGTTCTACCAAAGCTACTGTGGCCCAAAACTGCCCCAGCGATCCCAGCGTAGCACGGTACAACCAATTGGCTTTTTTATCAACATAGTCGTCGGAGGGGTCATCTGGAGTGGATTTTCCTTTGAAATAGCTGTAGGCCAGGTACAAAAGATACAAACCTCCTACTGGCTTTAACCACCAAATTTGGACCAGCCAGGCTGCGAAAATCAGGCAAAGCCCCCTGAATACATAAGCGCCAATGATGCCATAGCGTAGGGCCCGGCTGCGTTGATGGGCGGGTAAATCCATGACCATTGTGGCCAAGACTGCGGCATTGTCTACTGAAAGCAGGCTCTCGATAATGATCAGGTTGAGCACCACGAGGAGGCCAGCCTGGATATCGGAACCAAAGATGTAATGTAAAAATTCGGTCATGCCGTATGAGTTTAAAAGCGCAAAGATAGCCCCTTGACCTAAAAAACAAACAGCTCGGGGACGAGAAAGAAATAAAAACGCAGATATTAAATTCGCTATTCACTATCTTTCAGCCGCAAATTCCTTTAATTTTCACCATGCAAAACGCCATCGACCTATATCATTCTGTCGTTATTGAGATCGCCACGCCTTACTTCATTGGCACTGGATTCTACCTGCGTGATGCTGGCATCATTGTCACCAATGAGCACATTGTGCGCGACAACCGCGAAGTAGTGATCAATGGTGTGCATTTTCCCAAACAATTGGCCAAGGTGTTGTTCATTGATGAGCGGCACGATCTGGCCTTTGTGGCGGCTCCGGCTACCGATACGCCAAGCATCAAACTAGGGGTGGATAGCCCCGTTCGCCAGGGTGATCCCGTGGTTGCAGTTGGGCACCCCTTTGGGTTTAAATACTCGGCCAGCCAGGGGATTGTGTCCAACATACGGCATGAGATCGAACAGATTTTGTACATCCAACACGATGCGGCGCTTAATCCTGGCAACAGCGGCGGGCCACTGATCAATGAAAAAGGAGAAGTGGTGGGGGTCAATACCTTTAAGGTTAAAGATGGCAACAGCATTGGCATCAGCTTGCCGGTACAACACCTGGCTGAGGCTTTGGCGGAGTTTCAAAAAGGGAACGGCCAATTGGGCGTACGTTGCCATTCTTGCAGCAATGGCGTATTCAAGTCAACCATTGAAGGGCAGTATTGCCCCCATTGTGGTGCAAAATTGAGCTTGCCCGACGGTGTGGAGGAATTTGACCCCATGGGAGTGGCGGCTACATTGGAAGAAATGATCGAACAAGCTGGGCACCAGGCACCCCTTTCCCGCTCTGGCCCCAATTGTTGGACCATCACCCAGGGCAGTGCCAAAATCAACATCCACTACCACGAAGGCAATGGCATCATTAC
>JAAFHQ010000764.1 GCA_013298445.1 Chitinophagales bacterium
AATGGAGCAATGGTGGACCCAACAAAGATACCCTTTCCAATCTCGCCACTGGAACCTATCAAGTCACCATCACCGACGCCATCAACTGTCGGCTGGTACTGGACACCGTTTTGCAGGACCCTGCTGCTTTGACTTTCTCTTGCCAAATCATCCGCAACGTGATCACCGTCAAGGGCAACGAAGGGATTGCCCGGGTGAGTTTCAGTGGAGGAGTTGCTCCTTATTTTATCCGCGTTCAGGGTCCCGTTAGCAGCACCCGTACTGAAGGCAATAGTGGTAATGTGGATTTGACGGGCTGGTCTGCTGGGGATTATACGGTGATCATCAGCGATATCAATGGTTGTCAACAGAGTTGCTCTTTTAGCATCAGTGAACCAAATTGCAATTTAGCCTTGCAATTACAAGGAGTAAATCCACTTTGTAATGGCGCGGCAAATGGCCAAATCACCGTTGCAGTCAATGGAGGCAAAGCACCCTTCAAATACGATTGGAGCGACAATACAAACGATGGTCAGGCGACTGCCCGCAACCTGCGCGCAGGAATGTACACCGTGGTGGTGAGTGATTCGATCGGTTGTGCGGGGATCGACACCCTGGTACTTGCGGAGCCCAGCGCCTTGAGTTTAACTTGTGGAACACCAGTGCCAACTACAACTGTAGGTGGGCAAAATGGCCGCATCAGCGTACGTTTTAGTGGCGGAACCGGGCCATACAAACTGCTTTTGAGCGGTGCAAAACGCGACAGTTTCCTCAATTTGAGTGTGGATAGTTTTACAGTCAACAACTTGAGCAAAGGTGATTACCGCCTGACCTTGTTGGATAAAAATGGCTGCACTGTGCAAGGCTGTGATTTTAGGATCAATGACCCTGTCTGTAACCTCGCTTTGACCTTAACGCCAACCAATAATTTGTGCGCAGGGGCCAGTCAGGGCAGTATTCAAAGCAGCATCACTGGTGGCATAGGACCGTTCAATTATGATTGGAGCGACAATCGTTTTGACGGCAATCCACGGGCGACGGGTTTGCCGAGTGGCAACTTCCAACTGATCGTGACGGATGCCCAGCTCTGCCGCGATACGGCAAATGTGAGCATCACGGAACCAGCCCCACTTGAAACGATTTGCTCCGTCGTCAACCAGCCCAGTACCGTGGGGGGGAGCGACGGACGCGCTCGGGTGGTCATCCGTGGTGGTACCGGTCAACGCAACATCCAGTTGAGTGGCCCTAGTCCCGGGCAAATGCAACGAGTCAGTGTAGACACTTTTTCCTTTAGCAATCTGGCTCCAGGAAATTATTCCGTACGGGTCAGCGATGCAAATGGCTGTACGGATACTTGTAGCTTCACCCTGCGAAACATTACTTGTACACTGGTGGGAACGGCTCAAGGCATCAATCCGGATTGTAATGGTACTTCGACAGGGAGCATTCGGGTGACGTTTACGGGCAATAATGGCGCAGTAACTTATGCATGGAACAATCCCGCACTGAATGGAGCAAACCCAAGCGCCTTGGCTGCCGGAACTTACACCGTAACCTTGACCGATGCGGCTGCTTGTAAAGACACGGTAAGCGTCACTTTGCTTAATCCGGCACGACTCACGCTGGCCGCCACTCCCGCCAGCCAACCTACTCCGGCTCGGCCTACAGGTGGCAGCATCGCCTTGACTTATGCCGGAGGAACACCCGCATACCGCATCAATTGGAGCCCCAATGGCAGCGATCAAAGCATTGGCAATACCGGGGCATTTACTATCCCCAACCTTCGGGTCGGCGCTTATACGATTACCCTGACGGACAGCAATGGTTGTAACGCTATAGCCCAGGCAACCTTAAGTGAACCACCTTGTAACCTCAGCATTGACATCGCTGCTGCCCGCGCTGATTGTGGCAGTAGCCACCTCAATACCACCGTTGCAGGCGGAACCGGGCCATTCCAATACGCCTGGAACGCCACCCGCTTCAATGGCCAGGCCAATCCGCGCAACGCCACACCGGGCACGTATACCGTCACCGTGACTGACGCCATTGGTTGTTCCGCAAAGGACAGCCTGGTACTAGCCGTTGATCCCTCGGCATTGATTGTCAGTCTGGGGCTGATCAATCCACTTTGTCCGGGCGATTTGGGCGTCTTTACCCTGCGCAATGTTACGGGTGGGCAAGGCCCCTTTACCCTGACGCTGAACAATACCATCCAGCGCTTCAACAATCCGCCGCTTACCGTCAGAAATCTGAGTCCGGGGACTTTTTCGCTCAACATCACCAATGCTTCGGGTTGTAGTTTTGACACGACCATCACCATTCAATCTCCCCGCAGTTTGAGCCTTGATCTCGGCCCGGATACGACCCTCCGCCGTGGTTCAAAGGTGACCTTCAAACCGCAGCTCAATTTTAACCCACGCCAAATCTCCTGGTCTCCACCAACCGGACTGACTTCGGCTCAAAGCCTGAATGCCCAGGCGGAACCTACATTTACCACCACCTACACCCTGCTGCTGAGTGACAGTGCGGGTTGTAAAGTGAGTGATAAAATTCAGGTTTTGGTAGCTGGCCAGGTGGAAGCCTATTTCCCCAATGCCTTCAGCCCCAATGGGGATGATGTGAACGATTATTTCAGCGGCTATGGAGGCGATGAAATCGAAGCCCTGGAATATTTGCGGATTTTTGACCGCTGGGGGAACCTGGTGTTTGAAGGGATCAATATTCCGGTAGATGACCCGACCAAGGGATGGGATGGAACTTCGCGGGGGCAGCCTTCGCCGATTGGCTTGTACGTGTTTTCGAGTATGGTGCGGATGAAAAACGGGAGTACGTATTCGAAGGCTGGGGAGGTGAATTTGGTAAGGTGATGTTTTTATCTCCTGTTTTTTTGTAACTAAATCAAAAACAATGTTTTGTATGAGGCGTCACTCAAAACACGTAAAAATGTATTTGAAATTTAACATTTTTTTAACACTTTTTTAACAATTAAAATCCAAATAATCATTTTTTGGAGTTAAATTTGTTATAGTTTCCAAAACCTACAAACACTGTATTGCCATGCAAAACAAGCTCCCTCCATTCTCCTCTTCGCCCTTAACCAAGGGCGCCTTTCCATTTTCTACATTATCAACATCAATACCAATTTTACCTTGAATTATCTAGGTAAATAGACTGCTGCTTAACTGCTATTGTTCATATATCATTACTATCATTCTCCAATGATGGCAAATAGAATCTTTATGTCCAGAAAGATCAGCACAATATTTATTTTTAATTTATTTGTATTCTATTTTTTAGCATTACAAATAATTTCAGGGCAAGAAATTGATTGTATAAATTGTCCAGAAAGTTGTGCCATACCAATACCTAGTATGGAGCCACATGCAGATTTTTGTCAAAATAACAGTGGATATTGCGTATTTAGTCCTAAAGATGGCAACAATAACCCAGTTGATCTATCAAAATGGGAGTTTTCTAAAACTTCACCAACAGATGGATTTATACCTTACAATAGTTTAACGTTTAGTATACCAGATGGACGAAAAGGATTTAATGGATTTGGCCCAGGGAATCATATAGTCTGGGGTCGTAGAATTAAATGTCCGACCATTGTTCAGAATTTTCCTTTGCCTACTCTTTATGATGTAAAACCCTTCAACATCCGTAT
>JAAFHQ010000765.1 GCA_013298445.1 Chitinophagales bacterium
ATAAAAATGTAACCATGCGCTGTAGATCGGGGGCTAGAGGTTATTATTTGGAATTGCGGTACAGACCCAAGCCTGGTAGTTCCAAATCCTGGTCAAACCTATCGCAACGAATTGAATGTGGAAGAGTTAGTCAGGTTTACAAAGTTGACCCTAGCATAGTGTATGAGTTTCAATTTCGACTGATCTGCACTAGTGGCAACCCTGGCCCTTGGTCTGATCTTTTACAACTTAAACAGGGGAACCTAGTATCCCGGGTTCCTTCACCTACTAAAGGGGATCTCCGAAATATTGATTTTTCGCGCAAATATTCCCAGCGAATATTGAAAATTTTCCCCAATCCTACCCCTGGCCGTTTTTCCATTCAAAACTCAATTGAATTGAATGGCCCAGGTATCCTCAGTATTTACGGTAGTGATGGCCGTCAGGTGCTACAACGCCCTTTGGAAAATGTTGTTGGAACATCACTGGACCTTGACTTGTCGGAGCATCCGGCCGGGCTCTACTTTGTACGCTTGGTAGCGGGGAAAGTAGGCTACACTGAAAAATTATTGCTACAGAAACCCTAATCCTCAATATTTAAAACCATATTCCATGAAACCTCTTTTTTTTCTCAGTTTTTTATCAATCCTTACTGTTGGACTAAATGCCCAAAGCGCCAGCGGCTATTGCCTCAATAAAGGAACCCGTGGCAATGTCTGGCTGCAAAAAGTAAGCATCGGTAATTGGTCTTATAATTCCGGCGGCAATAGCGGCTATTTTTACCAGGCCGACTCCAAGCTAAGTTTAAATGCCGATACTAGCTATGCCATTCAATTAGAAATGGGCGGGTATCCTCGGATACAAGACAGTGCCTATTGGCGGGTTTGGATTGACTTCAATAGGGATTTGGATTTTGAAGATGCAGGGGAGCAAGTTTTCCAAAGCAAAACGGTCCACAAAGGAGCAGCTAAAGGCGCGCTAAAATTACCACGCCTTTTTGAAGCCGAAAAATACATGATGCGGATTGTGGTCTCCAAAACCAGGTTTAGCCCGGCTTGTGGGGAAAGTAGCGTCATTGAAATGGAGGATTATTTGGCAGCAATTAACCCTACTTTCCGCTGCAATACGCCCCTAGCTGGCAACATTTTGATTGGGAAAATCGGCGATAATAAAGCAACTTTATCTGTAAAAGACCTGCCTGCGCTGCGCTACAGGTGGCAAATTGAAAGCTTGGATGGCAAATTTTCTAAAGATACGGCTCAAGTAGAATCTAGCCCACTTGTATTGGAAGGATTAAGTGAAACAACCAAGTATAAAGTGCGACTGAAAATTGAATGTGCCGGAGGCGAGTCGCACTGGTCAGATGATGTATCTTTTACCACCTTGCCAAAAAATCTCTGTCCTGTTCTGGACAAGGATAAAATTCTAGTGGTGCAGCGTGCTTGGAATTTTGCAGAACTAAAATATCCAGAAGTAAACAATAGCACATTAGAATGGCAATATCGGATCAAAGGCACGGAGCCATGGATCAAACATATCTATACTGCGATCCAAGTTCCTGAAGGCGTTATTTTTGAGGTGCAAGTCAGGTTGTATTGCCTTGCTCAGGGCATTTGGACCGATTGGTCAGAGAGTGCCTTGGTTGAATTGAATCCATGCTTCTTTCCAGAAGTAAAAAATGTGGTAGTCAATACTTCATTTTCCTTTCATCCCACTTTACAAAGTTCCATTCATTTCAACAATGGGACTTACGATCCTTTCCTTTTTAAATGGTACTATCGGGAGAAGGATGCTCAAGAGTGGATAGACACGGTAAAAGAGACGAGCAATTCTATCAATATTCACAATTTAATCCCAGGCAAAACTTACGAGCTCCGCATTGATATCCATTGTGGTCAGGATTCGCTTTCCATTTATCGTACGGTTCAAGTTACGCCCTTGTGCCAAAGTATCCAAGCCTCACAATTAAAAGTAATCGAAATATATGACACCTCGGCCTGGATCAGGGTGAATCTGTTAGAGGTTCGGACTTTGGAATTCCGATATCGAGAACAAGGCGCAGCACAGTTTGCCATTGCTCAACTCAAAAAAGGTATCCTTACTGGCTTAAAACCCAATGTTACTTACGAAATAAGTGCACGAGTAGTATGTGAAGACAGTATACCTGACTGGTCAGCCTCTGTATTCTTTACAACGACAAACTGTAGACTCCCTCGAAAGGGCGATTTGGAAGTAATCCAGTCGTACTTACCCGACTCTATTCGATTTGAAGCCCAATTTCTCAATTTTACGGGAGCTGAAAATTTTAACTTCAATTGGAGATATAGAATTGCCAATACTAGCGAATGGCAAAATCTGGAGCTGCAAGAGAAAAAAAGAGAAATGTTGCTCAAGAACTTGACCCGAGGAACAAAATACGAACTGCAAATGTCCGTAAATTGTCCTGGTAATCCTTTAGATAGTTTTGCCTTGACTACTTCTTTTACGGCGGTTGCAGATGATTGTGCGCCAAAACCAGACACTGGATTAATCAGCTTGAAATATCAGGATAAAACTTTGGATCTACTCATTACATTCAAAGTCCCAAAGGGATATGACTATCAGATACGTACCAAGCCCGAAAATTCAGGGCCTTACACCAATTATTTCACCCAATTCTCGGATCGATACATAACCCTGATTTCGCTTTATCCAGGTATCAATGATTTTCAATTTAGACTCATTTGCCCGAATGGTAATGTTAGCCCCTGGTCAGATGTCATCAAAGTACGCAACTTGAAAGGCTTTGCGGAGCCTGAAATTCCCCAGCTTGCGCTAAGCGAAGCCTATCAAACGCTTTTAAATCAGGGTAAATCACCACTCCGCATCGCCCCCAATCCTAGCTCTGGTCAATTCTCCATCCTCTTCCCCGCAGCAATGGAACCCCAACCCGAAGCACACCTTGAAGTACTCAACACCGCCGGGCAGCGCATCTGGAGCCTAAAAATGGCCATCGATCCTGCACAAACTTTGCCACTCGACTTGAGTAAACAAACACCTGGCCTGTACATCCTGCGCATTCAGGCTGGCCAAAAAGTATTCACAGAGCGCATCATCATTGGCACCAATCATTGATGTAACATCCGATCTCAAACCACACTCCCCGAAAATTCCAAACTTTCGGGGAGTTCTAGGTAAAGACCTAATGCTGCGCAGTTCTACAGCGTTTTAGCCTCAATCCCCCACCAAAAAAGCGGAAATCTTCCACTTACCTTGCTTGTTTTTGAATAGATACAATCGATAATCAATCGGACTACACACGTATTTCCAGAACACCCAGCCCTGTTTTTTCCGATCCATGGTTTCAATCAGGTACCATTCCGGTTCCCCCCAAGGGTTGCTGCCTTCGGTTTTTTGTAAGGCTTGTTCCGCCTCTACAAACCAGATTACGTCGTAGCTCAATTGCATCAGCACTTTGGCTTTCAGGTCGGGCTTCTCCCGGATATTTACATTTTTCCCAGTGATTACCCCCACATTGATGTAATCATCGGCATGCTCCAGATCAATAAAATGGACGTAAGGAAACGCAAAGGTGTACCTGCCTTCCTGATCATCTTTATTAAATGCACCTCCCAATTCGATCGCACGGTTCAATTGGTGCCAGATCGAAGTGTCGCCAGCGTCC
>JAAFHQ010000766.1:0-2056 GCA_013298445.1 Chitinophagales bacterium
GCTTCATCTCCAACGTAGGCAAACCCGCACCCAAAATGCTGGATGAGCGCATCTGGAGCTACGATGTCAGAATTGATCAAAACCTAGCTGCGGTTTGGACCGAGTACACCTTTTACTTGGGCGATCAAATGAGCCACTGCGGCGTCAATGCCTTCCAGTTGATGAAAACCACCGAAGGTTGGAAAATCATTGGCATCACCGACACCCGCCGAAAGGACAATTGTATCACCAGTGCACCTGATAGCCAAAAAGAGATTGCTGCGGCGATCGATGCCTGGCATCAGGCAGCAGCCAAGGCCGATGAGGACAAATTCTTTGGTGCCATGAGTGCCGATGGCGTTTTCCTGGGCACCGATGCCAGCGAACGTTGGCTGCGGGAAGCCATGCGCAAAGACATGCAAAAGGCTTTTGAAAAAGAAAGCGCCTGGGATTTTAAGGCCAGAAACCGCAGCATTGCCGTGTCAGCGGATGGACGCTACGCTTGGTGGGATGAGCTCTTGGATACCTGGATGGGCGTGTGTCGGGGTTCGGGAGTGTTGGAGCGCAGTGGCAAGGAGTGGAAAATCAAACAGTACAATCTGGCGTTGATGGTGCCCAATGATAAGATCAAGAAGGTGATGAAGTTGATTAAATAAAGCACCGCTACTTAGGTGATTTCTAAGGTGCCTTAGGTTTCTTAGGTGGTGAATAATACCCTGCTTCGCAGGTTTTTTTTCTTTTTTTACCACCTAAGAAACTTAAGAAACCTTAGAATCACCACAGAGTGGTCCTTGACAAATTGCTTACCGCGTTAAGTACATCGACCGATTCCGATCCAACTCCCTAAAAAACGGATCGCTCAAGTCTTTGATGTACCGAATCTCCTCCCCCGTTGACTTCATCTCTGGTCCCAACTGCTTGTCCACATTCGGGAATTTTTCGAAGCTGAACACCGGAACTTTGATTGCATAACCACTTGGCTGTGGCTTGATGTCGAAGTCTTTCAGTTTGTGGGTGCCCAGCATCACCAACGTGGCGTATTTCAGGTAAGGAACTTTATAGGCTTTGGCAATAAAGGGCGTAGTACGCGAAGCCCGTGGGTTCGCTTCGATTACATACACTTTATTGTCCTTGATGGCAAACTGGATGTTGATCAAGCCACGGATGTCGAGGGCGCGCGCCAGCTTTTCGGCGTGTTCCACCATGGTTGCCACCGCGTCTACCGAAAGGCTGTAAGTAGGTAACACAGCGGAGCTGTCGCCAGAGTGAATCCCTGCCGGCTCGATGTGCTCCATGATGCCCATGATGTGAATGTCTTCGCCATCAAAAATGGCGTCGATTTCGGCTTCTTTGGCGCGATCCAGGAAGTGGTCGATCAAGACCTTGTTTTCCGGCATGTGTTTGAAGATGGACAACACGTGGCGTTCCACCTCCTGATCGTTGATCACGATGCGCATACTTTGGCCACCCAGTACGTAGCTTGGACGCACCAGCACAGGATAACCTACCTTATTGGCAATGCGAATGGCTTCATCCACATCGTCGGCTACACCGTAGTCGGGATAAGGGATGTCCAGCGCTTTGAGCAAGTCGGAGAAAGCACCACGGTCTTCGGCCAGGTCCATATTGGCGAAACTAGTACCGATGATTTTGATGCCTTTTTTATGCAGGGTTTCGGCCAATTTGAGGGCCGTTTGGCCGCCCAATTGTACAATGACCCCTTCCGGTTTTTCCAACTCGATGATTTCTTCAAGGTGCTCCCAGAATACGGGCTCGAAGTAGAGCTTGTCGGCCATGTCGAAGTCGGTCGAAACCGTTTCGGGGTTACAATTCACCATGATGGCTTCGTACCCTGCCTCTTTGATGGCCAATAAACCATGTACGCAGCAGTAGTCAAACTCGATACCTTGGCCAATCCGGTTAGGCCCGGAGCCCAACACGATCACCTTTTTTTTATCTGTAGTAGGGATACTTTCGTTTTCACTGTCAAAAGTCGAGTAGAAGTAGGGCGTTTTGGCTTCAAACTCGGCGGCGCAAGTATCCACCATTTTATAGGTCCTGCGGATGTTCAATTTTT
>JAAFHQ010000766.1:2066-3642 GCA_013298445.1 Chitinophagales bacterium
ACCCGCATGGTCCAGGCAATCTGGGCATCGGAGTAACCTACTTCCTTCAGTTCGCGGAAGAAATCGGCAGGGAGATCATCTGGTACATTGAACTTAAGCAACTGGTTTTCGTACTTGTCCAGGCGTTTGATTTGTTTGAGGAACCAGGGGTCGATGCGGGTCAGTTTCTGGATCGTTTGCAGCGGAACACCCAGACGAATCGCGTCCTTGATGCGGAAAATCCGGTCATCGCTGGCAACTTCCAGGCGCGTCAGGACATCTTCCACTTTGATCCATTCCTTGATGTCGCTACCCAGGCCCTTACGGCCATTTTCCAAAGACTGGCAGGCTTTTTGAAGTGCCTCCAGGAAATTGCGCCCGATGGCCATCACCTCACCTACCGATTTCATTTGCAGGCCCAGGGAATTGTCAGCACCAGGGAATTTATCGAAGTTCCAACGCGGCATTTTTACGATCACGTAATCGAGTGTAGGCTCGAAAAATGCCGAGGTGGTTTTGGTGATTTGATTTTTGAGCTCGTCCAGGTTGTAACCGATGGCCAACTTGGCGGCAATTTTGGCGATGGGATAACCCGTCGCTTTACTTGCCAAAGCTGAAGAACGGGATACCCGGGGGTTGATTTCAATGACAATCAACTTTTCGGTGACCGGGTCCTGAGCAAACTGGATGTTACAGCCCCCGGAAAAGTTGCCGAGGGAGCGCATTGCCAGGATGGCTTGGTCGCGCATATCCTGGTAAGCCGTATCTGAAAGGGTCATGGCGGGTGCCACCGTGATGCTATCGCCCGTGTGGATACCCATGGGGTCGAAGTTTTCTACGGTACAAATGATGACTACGCTGTCATTTTTGTCGCGCAACAACTCCAACTCAAATTCTTTCCAACCCAATACCGCTTTTTCCACCAATACCTCGTGGGTAGGGGAAGCATTCAAACCACGGCGCAGGGCCGCGTCGAACTCCTCGTCCTTATGTACAAAGCCACCTCCCGTTCCGCCCAGGGTGTACGAAGGGCGAATCACCAAGGGGAAGCCAATTTTTTGCGCAGCTTCTTTGCCTTCCAAAAAGGAGTTGGCAATAAAAGAAGGCGCTACATCCAACCCGATGTCGATCATGTGCAGGCGGAAAGCATCGCGGTTTTCGGTCAACTCGATGGCGGCAATGTCGACCCCGATCATGCGCACCGCGTATTTTTCCCAAACCCCAAGCTTATCGGCTTCGATCGCAAGGTTCAACGCAGTTTGTCCACCCATGGTAGGCAATACGGCGTCAATTTTGCGTTCTTCCAAAATCTGCACAATGCTATCAACAGTCAGCGGCAACAAATAGACGTTGTCTGCCGTAACCGGATCGGTCATGATGGTTGCAGGGTTGGAGTTGATGAGGGTGACTTCGATTCCTTCTTCGCGCAGGGAGCGAGATGCTTGAGAACCGGAATAATCGAATTCACAGGCTTGACCAATAATAATGGGCCCACTCCCGATGATCAGCACTGATTTGATGGAATTGTCCTTAGGCATGGCTTACTCGTTTCCAAATTGCCCGCAAAGGTAATCAATGCTAAAGGATTTAAGTACAG
>JAAFHQ010000767.1 GCA_013298445.1 Chitinophagales bacterium
ATTACTGTTTTGGTTTTCTCACCTTTTTCACGATCATAATTGACATAAGCGATATTAAAAGCTCCATCTTTACTTTTTTGCAAAAACTGATAATCAAACTGCCCAGTCAGTTTGGTCATCCAACCTGAAAAACCAGGCCCCATAAAGTCGACTCCGGAATGCAGGGCAATTTGAGATTCATCTTTGGTGTAGTACTTAACCTTAGTGGGAGCCAAGGCTGCATCGAGTTCCATCACCCAGATGTTGCCGACTTTGATTTTAGTAACCGCACCTTGAATATTCCCCCCAGAGGCCAGGGTCAAAGCAAGCATGCCGCCATCCACTACTCTTTTGAATTGCTCAAAAACCATGAGGTAACGCCCATTCGCCATAGGGATAATGGCATGGTTATAGTTCAAAAATTTATCTTCAATACTGGCCTTGGCTTTAGCATCGAATAACTTATAAATATCCTTAGTCCAGGATAGGAATTTTTGACTCAATTCTTTCCGGCTCGACAAATCATAAGTTTTGATGAAAATTCCTTTGCTTTTGTCTACTCCTGGCTTCGAACTTTCATCGTAATATTCCCCCTGTATCAACATTTCATTGCTATTTTCTTTAAGGATAATCGAAGTAAGCGAAAGCTGCTGTTTGTCAGACTCGATGGAAGTATCTAGGATTTTTTCGCCAGTATCTACTGAAAATACAGTGAGGAAATAATCCAGTTTTTTAGAAAGTAAACCGTTCCTGCGAATAGTAATACCTGAAATGTACTTATCATTGACATCAGAAATTGTAAAAAATTCGTATCCATCATTTTTTTCCGGCGTTTCATAATCCCATTTTTCTTTAAAGCTATCATCATAAAAAGTAAGCTTATACTGGGCGTTGGATTTCCCTATTCCTGGGCGCACAAATCCTTTGCCTGGAACTGCAACAATATTGTACATGTAACCTCCATCTGCATCGTTCTCACCTTGCTTATATAGCATCGAAATTTCACTTTTATTCATCTTGTCAATAAAAGTCGTACCTAAGGGCTGCAGGGTATTATCGAAAGATTTAAAAATGTAGGTGTACTTTTTCGGGTCGTAAAACATCAGTCCCAACGCCTTGCCATTGTATACGGTGTGCAAAAAAACGACGTTAGACGGCAATGGAAATTTAATTGAATTTACCTTAGCAAGATTTTCATCCAGTAAATCAAATCCATAATTGTCATTGCTTTTGTCAGCTTTATCACGTTTGTAAAAAACGGTATACCCAGCCACCTCATTTCCATTCATGATGGTTTTTGTAGAACTGCTCGAAGCGTTCTTGACTCCTTCAAAAGTGTAGGACTGAGCGTTCAATTGTACGATACTCACGATGAGTAAGAGTGAAAAAATTGATTTTAACATGTTTATAATTTTTGAAGTTTTGGTAATGGGGTCAATTGCCATTGCTGAAATTTTGCTTGAAGCGGCCATCAGGATATTGCTGCAAATATTTCTTTTTGGCCTCTTGACTTGCTGCTGAATCGCCAGAAATTTGGGCATAGAGGTATTTTGCAAAAAGGCCATACTCGGAATTGCTAGACGTATTGGCTTCTAAACATTCCCTCACCAATAGTAAATCACTCAAGCTAAAGTTATTGAGCAAGGATAGAAGTTGGTTGTAACGAGGTGAATAATAGAGGGAAGTTTGAGCAAGGACATCACTTAAGGTGTGATTCTTACTGTGTGTGTAAAGCTCACTAATGCACAGTGCAACAATATCTTTAAAATACCCAATTTCAGGATATGCTTTCTGATGCAACAAAGCGGTGTAGATCGCCCAATCATAATCATGATCTCGATATGCTGCTTCTACACTTTCAATCGCGCTAACGCGTCTTATTCCCAAGCTCTCAGATGCAGTGGTTGTCAGAGTCTTCACTTGATGGTTAGTGGCCAGGCTATCCAACCATTTCATTCTTAACAAAGCATCAGGATGGGTCTTAAGGGAATCGCGGAGGGATTGCCTGGCTATATTCTGTTTACTGACTGCACTAGCCCAAACACTTTTCTTTTGTTGTTCCCAGGACTTCTTATATGGGTGTTTACTACAGCCAAAGTGGGGCTCAAAATTCAATAAAGAGTCTTTCAAGGGCTCATCAATATCCTGAAAGAGCTGCATCAAACGTTGAGCTTGATTGGGGTTCGCATCTGTATTAATAAAAAGATGGTAAGCCAGCGAATCAGCCTGACGCTCAATGAGGCGGTTATGATATCTGGATTTGAATTGCATTTTTTGTACCAGAGACTCAAACAAATCGAACTGATTATATTGGGAAGCCTGAATTTTTTTTAATTCATTTTGGAACTCCTTACTCTGAAGGTGTTCAATATGTCCCGTTAATTGTTTTATGGTGTGTTGTAATACATAGTGTGCAATTTCATGACACAGCACAAAATTGAGCTGAGCTTCGTTTTCAAGCTCCGCAAGCAGCCCGGTGTGAACTACTAAAGTTCCCTCTCCCACTGAAAAAGCATTAGGCGTAGCCTCTGCTACAACGATAACCTGAGTGAGAGGCAAACTCGGATTAGCAGAAATAATTTTAGCATGAACAGCCTTTACATAAGGATACAACACATCATCAAAAAGGGCTTTTTTATCAATGATAGTACCCAGTTCTGTTTCAAGTTGTGCGCGCTCTGTGTCGAATATTTTTTTACTATCTTTTTGAAAATGAGCTGGTAAAACCCATTGCTCTTCCATTCTGGTATGAATGCGCTTTTTTTCTAACTCCTTTTGAATGCTGTTATTTCCATAAAACGGCTCGCTACGCAACGCCTGGCTAAAAAGTACGATACACCCCAAATACAGGAAGCAAATAGTGAAACTTAATGTAGCTTTTATTGACATAAGAGCCGTGTTTGAATTATTAAACTATGGCTTTTTTCAAGTAGTAGTCATTAGACGTAATCAAAAAAAGTAGTCACGATTTTACTTTATGATTAAAACTGATTTTCAAAATAAATCGTATGTAGTTTACCATATTTCTATCAAGTAAGTCAAAAAATGTCCTTCATTCAAACAAATTACTTATACCCCGCTCGTCCAAGTCTTCCCCATCAACCCCCAAAACGCAACGCTGGTGCATCCCCTCTTCAATCCACATTCCTAACTAAACTTTCCATTATTTCTTTATTGCTCACTGGAATTATTTCAAATCTCCTTTTGAGCGAATCAAGCATTAATTCTCCATATTTAATTTGTGTACCTAAGATCGCTTCTCCCGCAAGGATGACTTTAAAATCAAGTTCATAAGCATCGATCGCTGTTTGTCCAACACAACTGTCTGTAGAATAGCCACAAATCACCAATTCGCTACATTTTAATGTTCTCAATTTGCCCTCAAGATTTGTTCTCAAAAAGGAGGGGCTACCTCAACTTTCAAACAGACGCTAACCAGATCGCTTGCCAAGCCTTCAGGTCACTTTTTGATTTTTGATGAAACGGTCAAAAAGCCCCGGCATCAAACGTTTGAGCAGCATAGCCAGCCGCTCTTTCACCCCACCGATATATACGTTTCTTCGCCGCTGATGGATGGCCTTGAGTGCTTTTTGAGCAAATACATCTGCTTGCATTCCCAGGGCATTGCGGCTGTTTTGGAGTACCGCTTCGGTAATTCCGAC
>JAAFHQ010000769.1 GCA_013298445.1 Chitinophagales bacterium
TCGGTTTCGCCATAGCTAATCCCCGCTTTGACCCCAGCACCCGCCATCCACATCGTGAAACAACGCGGATGGTGATCTCGTCCGTAATTGTCGGCAGTGAGAATACCCTGAGAGTACACCGTCCGGCCAAATTCTCCACCCCAAATGACCAGCGTATCCTCCAACAACCCCCGCCGTTTGAGGTCAGTGATGAAGGCCGCAGTAGGCTGATCAATGGTTTGGCATTGCTGCTTCATGCCACCCGGCAAACCGCCGTGGTGATCCCAGCCCTGGTGGTACAATTGTACGAACTTAACATCTTTTTCCAATAGTTTGCGCGCCAAAATACAATTGGCCGCGTAAGTCCCCGGATCGCGACTGGTGGGGCCGTACAATTCAAAGGTTTCGTCCGTTTCTTCGGAAATGTCCATCACCTCGGGCACCGAGGTTTGCATGCGGTAAGCCATCTCGTATTGGGCAATGCGGGCATTCACTTCCGGGTCGCCGTAGGCCTCGTTTTGCAATTGGTTGAGCTGTTTGAGGTAATCGAGCATCTCCTGGCGGTCGGCACCGTCGTAACCTTCCGGGTTGTTGAGGAACAAAACGGGGTCCTTACCCGAACGGAACTGCACGCCCTGGTGCTCGGAAGGCAAAAAACCATTGCCCCACAAACGGGCGTACAAAGGCTGATCGCGTGGTGCATCTTTGGACACCAAAACGATAAAAGTGGGCAGGTTTTGATTGTCCGAACCCAGTCCATAACTGATCCAGGAACCTATCGAAGGCCGCCCGGGCAGTTGATTGCCAGTTTGAAAAAAGGTCAAAGCCGGGTCGTGGTTGATGGCCTCGGAAAAAACCGATTTGACGATGCACAAGTCGTCTACAACCTTGGCGGTGTGGGGCAATAAGTCACTGACCCAGGTTTGGCTCTGCCCGTGCTGATTGAATTGGCAAAAAGCAGGAGCGATGGGTAAACTGGCCTGATTGGCGCTCATCCCGGTCAGGCGTTGGCCTTTGCGCACAGAGTCGGGTAGGTTCTGGCCCAACAGGTTTTGCAGCTTGGGTTTGTAATCAAAGGTTTCAAATTGCGAAGGCCCCCCACTCATGAACAGGTATACGATTCTTTTGGCTTTGGGGGCAAAATGGGGCAATGCGTCCAACATCGCCTGCTGGAAATCTTCACCCGGCATGGCCGAAGGCCCATTCGAAATCAAACGGGTACCCAATAGTGTCCCGGTAGCGATCGCCCCCAAACCCAGCGCCGTTTTGAGCAAAAAATTGCGCCGATCCCATTGTTTGTTCAAGGAATCAAATTCGGGGGTGTGGAGCCGAAATGGGTCGTGGTTATGGGTGGACATATATTTGTTTTGAGGTTTAGGGAGGTTTAGGAGGTTGAGAAGGTTTAGGCTACCGC
Organism: Chitinophagales bacterium; assembly: GCA_013298445.1. GTDB lineage: Bacteria > Bacteroidota > Bacteroidia > Chitinophagales > Saprospiraceae > Haliscomenobacter. Next base: position 1,394 of record JAAFHQ010000769.1, read on the forward strand.
AGCGTTTTTGACTTAGCTTTTGTCTAAGTCCCTGCGGTAGCCTAAACCTTCTCAACCTCCTCAACCTCCCTCAACCATTTTACCGTTTACTAAGGGTCGCATCGGAGTTCATAATCGTATTCGCCACCACTGCATTCGCAGCAAGCATGGCCTTATCCAGCTTAGCATCCAACTTGTACAAACCTGCATCCAGCCAGCCTTTCGTTTTTTCAGGATGAAGTTTGAAATTTTCCTGCTGGGCACGTTGCATTTTTAACAACAAAGCCAATTCCGCCTTTGAAGGCTGCAAACCCGTCAACTTCCGGTACACCGTAGCTATGGCCTTGGGCGCATCCGGAATCTTGCACATCTGTTCCCCCAACACCTTCGAAGCTTCAATAAAAGTTGGGTCATTCAAGGTCACCAGCGCCTGCAAGGGGGTATTGGTTTTTTGCCGCCTCACCACGCAGTAGCTCCGCGAGCCCGCATCAAAAGTAGCCAGGGTTGGGTTGGGCACCGAACGTTTGACCAGGATGTACAAACTCCGGCGGTACACCGCATCGGTAGTATCGGCCTCATAGTTGGCGCTGTTGATTTCCCACAAGCCCGCAGGCTGGTAGGGTTTGATGCTTTTACCGCCGATTTTTGGGTTCAACAAACCGCTGGCTAGTAGAGCATTGTCGCGAATTTGTTCTGCGGAAAGCCGAAAAGCCGGGCCTCGCGCCAGGAGGCGATTTTCGGGGTCTTTTTCTCGCAAGGTTTTGTCTACCCTTGAATCCTGCCGATAGGTGGCTGATAGGACGATGAGTTTTTGCATGGCCTTCACATCCCAACCCGACTCGATGAAACGCAGCGCCAGCCAGTCCAATAATTGTGGATGACTGGGCATTTCGCCCTGATTGCCAAAATCTTCGGTGGTTTTGACCAGCCCGGTTCCAAAGTAGTTTTGCCAAAAACGATTGACCGCCACCCGTGCCGTCAGGGGATGTTCGGGCAAACACAACCATTGGGCCAGTCCCAGGCGGTTTTTGGGCAAGTTTTTGGGCCAGGCCAAAATGGAGGCTGGTGTATTGGGAAAAACCTGCTTGCCGGGCATGTCGTAGTTGCCCCGGTTCAGGAGGAAGGTCTTTTTGGGCTGCTTCATTTCCTGCATCACCATCAATTCTTCGACCTGCTCGATGGAGTCGGATAGCTCGGTGCGGCGCGCCTGGAGGGCTTTGCGTGCTTCTTGCAGGAGGGGCGAAACGGCTTGCTGATAATAGGTCAACAAATGCCCCTTTTCTGCTTTGCTCATTTGTGGCACAGGTTTGCTCGCCACCTTGGCCCAGCTCTGTTTTTGTGCCAGCACCGCCACCTCAAAAGGCGTCAACTCCCGATTGTACACGCTGATGTCGTCTACCTGCCCACCTTTGAAGCCGAGGCCCCGCCACCAGGCACCGATTTGTAAACCCGGTTGTGGATTGCCCACCAGTAGAATGTCTTTGTACAACTGGTCCATGGTGGTTTCCATTGCTTGAACTTGCCCATCCTGGTACAAGTTGAATCCCGAAGCCCGCGAAGAGCCATCGTAAGTGAGGGTCAGGTGCAGCCAGCGATCGCGCGGTACGGGCGTTGTGCTCACCCGGGTAAGGGCATTGGAGGGGGCAGTATGCGCCATGTTGATTTCGAGGCGGTCATTTTTGAGGTAAACGTGAAAGCCCCGGAAATTGTACAAGCGTTCGGCGCTGCTTTTGTGGAACAATACGCCTTCCTTAAGCGCCTTTGGAATCCAAACCTTGATGCCTATGCTGAAGGGTTCGGATTTGCGGAAAACGCCCACTTCACCTAGGTCGAGGTACACATCACCATCGAGGGCGAGGGCTTTGCCAGAGCTGGCGTTGACAAAATTGGGCTTATCCCCGGTCATACCCGTTTCCCGTTTCATGATGCCGATTTGTTTGGCGTTGACCTGGTTTTTTAGGTCACTGGCATCAAAGGTATAGTGGGCTTGCAGGCCGGATTGGGGGATTTTTTCAGTGGTCAGTTTTTGCTGTTGGCCATTGTTTAGCCACTCCTCAAAGGCCGCTATCGTTTGGGTGCTGAGTTTTTCCATTTTCTGTTCCTGCTCCGCAATGGATTTTTGGATGGAGGCCAGCATTTTTTCCTGCTTTTGGGTGGGCAAGAGCAAAGTTGGAGTAGGCAGGGCGCCATCCCAAGAGATTTGGCCAGCCTCTTTGACGTTGTTGAAAAAGGAAAATAGTTGGTAGTAGTTTTCCTGCGA
>JAAFHQ010000077.1 GCA_013298445.1 Chitinophagales bacterium
CTGGCTGCCCGGCGGGCAGCTATCTACAAGATTTTGTCAAAGATAGCTGCCCGCCGGGCAGCCGCAACAATATCCCGATTACCTTGAATCTACCAAGATGGCTGCCCTCCAGGCAGCAAAACACCTCGTCTGGGATTTATTCATCCTTCAATCGAAACAGCCTCACTCAGCGGCAAAGCCTGACAGGTCAAAATATAACCCGCTGCCACTTCCGCATCGGTCAGCGCACCCTGTTTTTGCAATTGAACACTACCACTGGTGCAGTGCAGTTTGCAAGTGCCACAAAGACCTCGCTTGCAGGAATGAGGCAAGGGGATCTGCTGGGCCAATGCCGCTTGTAAGATGGTTTCAGCATCGCCTACTTCAAAATGGTAGACGCTCTTGTCAATTTGGGCGGTAACTTTTGCCTTTACAGCATTGCCTTGAGCGTTTTTAGCATCCAGCACAGAAGTTTGTTCCTGTGTTGGTTTTCGATTAAAAATCGCTTCGTAACGCGTTTCGTAATCTTTGAATTCAGTGCCCATCCATTTGTCCCACCAGGTAAAGTACAGGGCATAGTTACCATCAAAGAACTGGTGGTGCATGTTGTGATGAGTGGAGGGCGTTTTGTATTTTAAGATGGGGATTTTGGTCCACCCTTTAGGATACACTTCGTACCCCAAATGCCCGACCACATTGTTGAGCATATCATACAGTTGCCAGGCAATGATTACTCCGATGTGTAGAGGGAATATAAAGGGCAACAAAAAGCCCATCGCATTTTCCACCAGTGCTTCGGATGGATGAAAAGAAAAAGAAGTGAGGGGCGAAGGGTCGGTGCTTTCGTGGTGTACCCGGTGAAAAAAAGGATACAGTTTAGGGTGGTGCATGGCGCGGTGTGACCAGTAAAAAAAGGTATCATTGAGAAACAGCAGCAAGACAAAACTCAGGGGCAACCACCACCATCCGTATTGATCGGGCTGTGAATACAAGCGGGTATAACCTCGCGATTGCAGATACAAGAGCACGATGTCCATCCCCGCAAAGACAAGCAGGGTGACTGCCATCGAGTCCAGCCACCAGCAACAATGCGGGTTTGCTAGCTGGGTTGCCTTGGGAAAGGGTGAGTAGCCAAAGGTCTTTGCCCCCTGCACTTTTGCCAGCAGAACTGACACTGGCCAGGCTGGCATTTTTACTGGCCAAATCCTTGACGCGGGTAGTCAGTTGTGGGAAAGTGGAGTAGGTCTTTTGGGCGCATAAACTGCCCCAAAAGCCACATAGAATGAGTAAAGCTAGAAGCCTCATGTGTACGAGTTTAACAGATTTTTGGTTAGGACGAGGTCCATCAATTGGGTAAATATGGGGAAAGGGAATGGGATGTGCAAGGAGACTTGCTCGTGGAAGGATGAATAGCATTATTCTGATTGGATCAATAGGGCAGAAATAGACCAACTGCGTTGGGGAAAAAGGAAGGTGCTTTTAGTTGCTGAATTTTTCCTGGTAAATACGGACAGTTTCTAAGGCCGTTTCTTCCGACATTCCTTCTGATTGTAAATGAGTGAGAATGAGTTTATGTACTTGCTCTATGGGCAAATCTACAAGCATGGATATTTTTTCGAGTGAGAACTCCTGGGTTGACCAAATGTTTAGGATAACCTTAAGCTTTCCTTGTTCAATTCCTTGTTCAATTCCTTGCTGTTTAACATCTTCTAAAATTGCTTCGCGAAGTCCCATAGTTGTAACTGTGTTTGAGATGGTGAGTAAATCCTGTTCAAAAATAGCACTTATTTCTGAATTTGTAAAGGGGACGAAATAGTGGATGAAATCGATGATCAAACTAATCTTTTTCCGTGGAATATTCCGCGCTTTGAGCCGTTGGATCATATCCAGCTTTAGCAAACGTAAACTTTGGTCATCCACCTGGCGATTTAAATGTTGTCAGGCCGCCTCCATTACTGCAGCAAATGGATTGGGGTCTTTGGCCAACTCTGCTGGAGCGTGATCCCGTAATACGTAAGTGTTGAATTCGTAAGTTAGTTTGGTTCCAAAAAACGCTTCTTGGAAGGCTTTAAAATGGTAAGTTCGATCCCAATCAGTATAGATCGCTAAACCGATCACTTGGCGCTGGAACCTGTCGCGAATGCGGTAGATACACTCAAACATACGTTGTGCAAAAAAGGGATCTTGGTATCCTTGTACTTCTACATGGATTAAAAACCAGACCTCTTTGCCGTCTTTAAGGTAAACCTTTATCAACTTGTCTGCGTGCCGACGGTGCCCTGGGCTATCAGGGATGAGTTTTTGTAGCTCAGTGTCTAAAAACTCAATTCCGCGGTCAAAGTCTACCACTTTTACTAAGTCTGGAAAAAAGTAAGCAAGAAAATCATCAATGAGGCTTTCGATGATGCCTTTCCATAGGGCGTCTTTGGAAACTTGCATGATTTGATTTTTGACGCAATTTAAAGTTTTTATTTTTATTTAATAATATTTTGTGTTAAAAAATGAATTCGCACCTAATTTTAGCTACGCTCCAATTAAAAACTAAATAATCTTTGTGTTTTATTCTATAATCCAGATTTAAATTTTAATTATATTGTGATCCTCAAAATAACCTTAAATCGTGAAAAATGGAACCAAACACCTCCAATCAAGGCAATGCGCCAAACGAATCCACCACAGACGCCACCAAAGAAAAAAACATCCGCCTCTTCCAACGGGGCCTAACCTGGATGGCTGTTGGCGTCGGGATCATGGGCCTGAGTTTTATGATCCAGTTTTTGCTTTTTCAATCCGATGACCGCTCATTTATTGTACCAATGTATGTATTAACGACCCTTGGCTCCCTTTGTGTCATGAAGGGTTTAGTCGATGCGTTTGGCTTTTGACGCATTGTTGATTCTCTAAAATCTACCCACCTTTTTTAGCCTTGCCAAAATAAATATGGCCTTTGTTTTGCATTATTTTAGATAATTCCGTTCTTGCAGCAGAATGGCAAATGCTATTCTTACTTGTAATCATCAAAACAAGGTGCATTGAACAAGTTCAGGCAATCCCTAAGATCAATTGGCGCTTGGCTACTTATCCTGCTCATCGTGGTGCAGTGGATAGGAGGGCGGGTGTTTATCAATGTGGTCTACACTGCCCGGATCGAGCACCTGATGAACGCCAAAGAAACCGCGATTGCCCAGAAGCTCAAAGCCGAAATCGGGATAACCGCCAACGTAAAAATTCAAGACAAAAAAGACCTCAAGGTCGTTCAGGGGATGGGTTATGGCGCTCCCTTCCTCTTCTCGGAAGAAACCGATGGGGAAACCCAATACTACACCGTTGACGCCAAATCTCCACATGGCCTTCGCCACGAATACAAGGTTGACCAGCCGCAAAACCAGGAAGATCGTTCAGCACCTAAAACTTTGACGGAGCGCTTTTTCTCCGACTTTTGCTTTGAAGAACACCTCATCCTGGACATTAACCCAATTTTTGACCATTGCACAAAAACTGCTCAACCGCTTATTTCTAAAGATTTAATCGATTTGTCTGACCTTTCCATCCTTACTCCACCGCCGCAGTTGGCCTGATTTTTCATGCTTTTACATTTTTCAAAATGACCATGCGCTCTTGAAGTGCCATGGCTAATACTCATTGGTTTAACTTTTTTTCAATGAAAAATCACTTCCAATACATACTCGTGTTGGCTGTACTACTCAGCCAATTGGGCGCGGCATTTGCCCAAACGCCTGCTGATGACCTGATGATGAAAAAGCGGGAAATCTGCTTGGCAGCCTCTTATGAAACCGGCTCCTGGGATCAATACTGGGAAGGCACCCGCCTGCGCGAAAACGCCAATGTTGGCACTTTTTCCAGGGAGATCATCATGCCGATGTTTGCCTATGGCATTACCGACAAAATCAATCTACTTGCTGGCGTCCCCTACATTTCTACGGATGCGACGGGTGGACAGCTGGTAGGTGCCAAAGGTTTGCAAGACCTGGGCATTGCGGTTAAAGCAGAATTGTTCAACCGCCAGGTAGGTCCAGGTAAGGTATCCTTTTTGACTACTGCCGGTTTTTCTTTTCCGGTATCCAATTATTTGTCGGATTATATGCCCTTTAGCATTGGTCTCAAAACCAGAGAGGTCACCTTGCGTGGTATCCTGCAGTACCGCTTCGACAATGGCATTTATGCTCGTGGCGCCTTTGCCCACCTTTGGCGGGGGCAAAGCAAGGTCGAGCGAGATTATTACTACAACAATGGCAGCTACTATTCCGAGTGGATGGATGTGCCGAATGCCCTGAATTACCACGGTGCTGTGGGAGCCTGGTTGTTGAACAACTCCTTGAAACTGGAGGCCAATTACATGGCAGTTCATTGCCTTACAGGTGATGACATTCGGATTTACAATGCGCCACAGCCTACCAACAAAATGTCGTTCGACCAGGTGGGTTTCTTCGGCCAGTATTTCTTCAAGGGCATTAAGGCTATTCAGGGTTTAAGCATCCTGGCCTATTATTCCCAAATCATCGATGGCCGCAACATGGGTAAATTCCAAAACGTGGGTGCCGGAGTAGCCTATCAGTTTAAACTCTAAAATCGACAATTCGCCATGAAAAATAAATGGATACGTATCATTTTGGCCTTCGGCCTGGTTTATGCTTTTTCCTGTGAAAAAGATTTGTTGACCCACGCCGATTATGCTGATTACACTTTCGCCAGCTTGGATGAAAAAGGAGGTTCCTGGAAACCAATCCTTTTGACCGGGGGCAACCAAATTTCCATTCCCACTCCTAAAGACGTCACTTCCGACGACTATAAAAATGAATTGGCTGCCCTTAAAACGGCGATGGCTAATTTGACCAGCGACCAAAAGAAAGCGATTGAATATTGGACCAATAATCCGGTCTTGCGCTGGAACGAGATTGCACTCGAATTGGCGGCCAAGTACAACATCATTCCACAACCCAATGCAGATGGGACCTATACTTTGCCAGATCCGGCCAATCCGAGCAAATACCCGCAGTTTCCTTTTGCCCATCCACCGTACACCTCACGGGCCTTGGCCTATTTGAGTGTGGCACAATTTGATGGCTTGATCTCTGCCTGGCACTACAAGTATACCTTCAATCGCAAAGCGCCATCGGACGTCGACAACAGCATTGTGCCAGCTTATACAAAAACATCGCTGCCTGCTTATCCAGCCGACGGAGCGGTGGTTGCAACGGCTTCGCGGGATATCTTGACAGCCATGTTCCCGCTGGAAAAGGATTACCTGGCTGCTAAAGCTACGGAACACATGTCCAGTTTAACCTGGGCGGGTGCAAACGTAAAAAGCGACATCGATGCAGGTGCGACCATTGGGGTGGAAGTAGCCAAAGTGGCCATGGCGAGAGCGCGGACGGATGGTATGAGCAAAGCACAAGCACCAAAGCCTGTTTCTGATTCTATTAAGGCTGCGGCATTGAAACGTTTTGGCTGGCAATGGGACAATCAGGAAGCGCCTGTTCGTCCGGTTGGTTTGGCACCACTTTTTGGCAAGGTTAAAATGTGGAATGTGCCTAATGTGGAAGTAGTACGGCCCGGGCCACCGCCAGCACCAGGTTCTGCGGAGTTTAACGTCGCCGCCAAGGAGTTGCAGGATATTGCCAAAAAAATCACCCCTGAACAGCGCAAAATTGCCAACTGGTGGTCAGATGGTTTGGGCACCTATACCCCACCAGGGCACTGGAATCGGTACGTCAAAGATTTATTGATCGAATACAAATTTAACCCACTGCGCTCTGCCCGCACTTTTGCCTATCTGAATATGGCAGTTATGGATGCAGGTGTCAGCTGTTGGGATGCGAAATACTACTACCATTATCCCCGGCCAATCCAAACGATTCCGGGGTTCAAGACAATACTGGGTACTCCAAACTTTCCTGCCTACACTTCCGGGCACAGCACGTTTTCGGCTGCTGCCTCGGAAGTTGTAGCGTACATTTTCCCAAATGAAGCCCAAAAAGCCAGGGACTGGGCAAATGAAGCTGCTGAGTCCCGGATTTTAGGAGGTATTCACTATCGCTTTGATGCCGAAGTGGGCATTACTCAAGGTAAAAATGTCGCACAATACAGCCTCAATAGAGCAAAACTAGACGGAGCGGAATAAGCGCTACTGTTCTAAAATACTTGAAATGGTAGGGCAGAAGCTTGAATGTGCTTCTGCCCTTTTTTACTTTAGACGAGCTCTAAGCAGTATTAAAAAGGTTTCTTCGCATTTGTCACCCTGCTTGCCTAAACATTTCTTGCAACTATTACAGGCATTGTGTATCCTTACCTCAACAACAATACTAAATGATGACACGAAATCAACTCATTCAATTGACGGTTATTAGCGTAATATGGGTGACCGCGGGTTTACTGACCGCTTTGTATGAATATTTTTTTCTGGCCAACTATCCCGGAGTGTTGGAGACTGCCCCCATGCGGGAATTCAATTTGGAAAAAAATGCCATCGCAGCCATGGGCGGCTTGTTTGTGGGAAGCCTGCTTTTTGGATTGTTGGAACTGTATTATTTTCAAAAAAAGATCACCCGGGAAAAATTCTGGGTAGCCATTCTTAAAAAGATCGCAATTTATTCGGTGCTATTGTTTGTACTGCTGCTGGGCATTTCCTACGCATTTAATAGTATCCTTTCAGGCCGGAGCATCGGCGACCCGCTGGCCTGGCAGGAAACTCGGAACTTTATCGGATCGATCGCATTTTGGCACCCGGTTTCTCCGATTCTGTTATTGGTTTTACTCTCGTCCTTTTGGCTGCAATTGTCAGAACGTTTCGGGAGCAATGAACTGTGGATGATGTTCAGCGGGAGGTATTTTAACCCCAAGGAGGAGCAACGGATTTTTATGTTTTTGGACCTCAATCATTCCACAACGATTGCTGAAAAATTGGGCAACGAAAAATTCTATCGGTTTTTAAATGACTTCTTTCACGATATCGCTGCAGTTATCACCCATCATAAAGGTGAAGTGGTAGAGTATGTAGGTGACCTGGTGATCATCAGTTGGACCTTCCCCATCGGTTCTTTTGAAACCAGGTGTCTGACCTGTTACCAGGATTTTGAAAAAGTGATCGAAACAAAAAAGAACACTTACCTCAGCCGTTACGGAATTATCCCTCAATTTAAAGCAGCCGTCCACTGTGGGAAAGTGATCATCGGGGAGATGGGGCAGATCAAAAAATCCATCAAATTTTCTGGCGATGTGCTCAATACCACCTCGCGGGTCGAGAAGGAATGTGGCACCCTTGGCGCTAAAATGGTCATCACGGATAAGCTGGTTGATATCCTTTCGAACCCACCATATTCACTGGAAAAAGTAAGCAACATCAGCCTGAAGGGTAAAGAAAAACCGATTGATTTGTATAAGGTAGGAGTGTAATGTGGTGAAAAAATAAAAAAAAGCGGAACGGAACGAACAGCGTTCGACACATTGGGATGTAACGTCTTTAATCAAAACATCTTTAACCTTGATAAATAACATCCCAATGAAAAAGTTAAGCTTCAACGCGCTCTTTACTTTTATGGCATCCTTGGTCACGATTTTGGCTACAGCTCAAAATCCAGTAGTGGTCAATCCTTCAGCTTTAACTATTGCGGCACCCAATCTGGTCATCACCAACATTGTTCCAGAAAAACCGGTGTACGTACCAGGTGAAACGGTCAATTGCAAAGTAACCGTAAAAAACATCGGCTCTGCCAAAGCCATTGGTACCCTGGATGACCCCGCCAAAGGCTACATGGTTGACCTAGTTTTGTCAACAGATGCCAGTGCACCAATCGCCTTCGCGGTAGTACCTAACCCTTACGAATACCAGGAAGACATGTTGGTGATCGGCGGTCGCTACAGCAACACCAAAACTTTGGCTCCTGGTCAGGAAGATACTTATTTGGAAAGTTTCCCAATGCCCAAAGTAATTGCTAAACCTTGCCAATTGGGCTACGTAGCCATCGGTGCTATTGCCGACCCAGGTAAAAAAGTAGCGGAAACCAATGAAAATGACAATACTCGCTTTGTTCGGGTGAAATTGGATTGCAGTGGCTCCACTACAGCCCCTCGCCCTGACCTGGTGATTACCTACATGGCCCTCGCCAATCCCGTAGGTGGCCCTGGTTTGCCTTTTTCTGAATTCAAAATTGAGGTAAAAAACATTGGTACTGGCCCTGCTGTGGGTACAGATACTGACCCTGCGAATGGCTATATGGTGGACATCATCACTTCTTCCAATACCGCTGCACCAATGGCTTATGCGCCGCTAGCCGCTGCCGGGCAGTTTCCCGAAGACAAACTGGTGATCGGTGGACGGATTTCCAACACCAAAACCCTGGCTCCAGGCGCTTCACAAATCTACTATGTGAATGACATGAAGCTACCGATGGTGGATTTGCACAACTACTGTGGAAGAAACTTTTACCTGGGCGGTATCGTGGATCCAGGTTTAAAAATCGCCGAAATTCTGGAGACAAACAATCAGCGCTTTATTGAATTCAGAGTGGATTGTAAGATGTATACGGGAGGAAAATAGGAAAGACGAATTTTTCGAATGACGAATGACGAATTGCTACCGCAGCGTTTTTGACAAGGATATTGTCTAAGTCGCTGCGGTAGCAATTCGTCATTCGTCATTCGAAAAATTCCTCATTTTTAAGGTGTTTCCTGCCGCAAAGAATTAATCCACGCCGCCATTTTTAAGGCATCCGCTTTCGGTACCTGAGACATAGGTGCCATTTCGGTAGCGTATTCGGGCCAGTTTTTAGGCTCCGGTTTGTGAATCAATTCTACGATGCGCTCGTTGCTGTACTTGCGCTTGGCGATATCGGTAAAAGAAGGGCCAACCTGCCGGGTGTTGGTATTGTGGCAACCCAAGCAAGTCCACTTGGCTAACAAGGGTTGTACCTTGTCGTAAGTAGGGGCCTTGGCTTCTACTGTTTCTTTGCCCTTTTTGGCCTTGGGTACTTTTACATTAACTTCTTCCATCACTTTCGCTGGAGCGGCTTCCATCCTTTTGGTACTCACTTCTGACATGCTCAGTTTCGCGCCATCCGGAATGTTGTTGAGGGTGTAGTACGCAGTAGGGTGCAAAACGGGCAAACCATCACGCGAGCGAATCCCATCCACCTTGATTTCGTGCAAGTAGTATTGTTTGATGTTGTCGATCACCAAACGCACTTTCAGGCCATCTTCCGATACTTTTACCCCTTTGATGCCGAGTGGCGTATCGCTGATGGGCGGGCTGCCGTATACGGGGTGGTATTTGTAGATGAAGTTTTTGCCAGCATAGGAAGCCAGGTTTTCGGCGCTGGCCTTGTCAACAGGCAAAGTGAATTCAATCTCAAACCCGTCGGGCATCGCGCGAACCGTTTTCATTTCCATCGGCACTTTCCCAGTCCAGGCCAGGCGTTGCAAGCCCGAAGTGGCCGTTCCTGCTGAACCCCAACCGCGGTTGGTTTCGCCTACGTACAAAGAGCCATCGTGACCCCAGGTCATGCGCAGGATTCCTGATTGGAAACCGCTGCGAAAATCAAAGGCTACACCCTGGAATTCACCCTTCACTTTTTCCATCACCACGCGCATCACGCGACTTTGACCTTGGTCACCAACAAAAACCTGACCTGCAAAAGGCCCAAATCCACCTTTGGTTTGATCCGGTAAAATTTCGGAGTTGGAAATGCCTAAAATTCCGTGAGGCAACCAAACTGCGGGCAGGGTTACTTCCGGCAATTTGCTTTTTACGGCAAAAAGGGTGTTTGGATTGGCTTCGTTGTCGATGTTTTCAGGTTTGTTGTAGCCACCCGTTCCGTTTTTAACTTTCCGTGGATCTACCACCGCATTAAATTGGTCGGCGGTCATTTTTACCGGAGAGTTGGCAATTTTATCGGTCCACACCAGTCCAGCCGGGTGGCCGGTGAAGGCTCCTTTTTTAACGTGCCAAATACCCCCGGAACCCATGTAGTCGCCCTGGTTGTCGTCGTAAAACAACTCACCATCAATCATGCCCAAACCACAAGGGGAGCGCATCCCGGTTGCCCAGGGCTCCATTTTGCCATCGGGGGTGATGCGCATGGTCCAGCCGCGGCCAAAAACCTTGCTTTCGCCCCGCCACCATTCCTGATCGCCAAAGGCTACGTTGCCGGTAACAAACATGCTGCCGTCGGGCGCAAATTTTGGCCCGTAAGAATACTCGTGGTAGTGACCGGAAACGGGCCAGGCGTAAACGGTTTCGTATATGTCTGCTACGTCGTCGCCATTGGTGTCCACCAATTTGGTGAGTTCACCCCGTTGGGCAGCGTAGAGAGCATTGTCTTTGGATGCAAGTCCCAATGGTTCGTGCAAACCGGAAGCGAAAAGTTTGTACCGAGGCAGGGTCCCGTTGGTCATTTCCGGATTTTCTACCAGGTATACATCTCCACGGCGGGTACAAAGGGCCAGTCGACCGTCTTGCAAGGTGGTTATACCGCCTACTTCCAGGAGCATTCCTTCGGTAGTAGGGAGGGTGATGATTTTGTAATAATCGTCTTCCGTAGGTGTTTTAACCGGAGGAATCACGCTCCAGCTAAAACTGGTAAACACTTGTATGATGAGCAGACCGGCTAAACATAAGCCAGTTTGGATAAAATATTTCATGTTGAGAAAGTTGAGGAGTTGAGTAGTTGAGGAGTTGAGAAGTTTGGTCGCTTGCGGCAGCCTCAACTTCTCAACTCCTCAACTTCTCAACTGTGTTACCAAATAATCGAAAACTTCGCAATGCCAGCTTTCACAGGCACAACCAATTCCTTTTTGCCATTAAAATCACGAATCGACGCTTTTAGCTCACCACCAAGGACAATGTAATACTTGCGGTCGTCAATGGCAAAAGAGCCGTCGGGCATGGCCATGATGTCTTTGCCTTCGGCTAATTTGAGGTGTGCACCGTCAGGAATAGTCCCGTTCAACGCGATTTCCCGCACCAGGCTGTTTTGATCCACGCTGGGATAGCAACGCTCTTCCACGTCGATACCTTTGTAGCTGTAGCGGAAAATAGGCCGACCAGTTGCTTCCTCGATGGCGTAACCTTTGGTTTTGAAGTCTGCTTCCTGATAGGTCGTGGGGAATGCATCACTTCTGCCCTGGATGATGCCCAGGCTTTGGCCAATAAAGGTGAACTGAGTGACCCCCAGCGGGCGGAAACTGCCATCCCCCCGGTCATTCCACATCGGAGTGGCATCGATAAAGTCTCCCCGCCAAACACAAGCGACATTGCCCGCTTTGAGGTCGTAGATGTAATGCAGGCCACCTGGGTCACCTACCCCAATGGTATGGGTGAGCCGGCGGGCCCGGTCGCGCTCAAAATCGAGGAAAGCCCGGAGTAATCTGGTCTTGCTGCCCACTGCCACCTGAATGGGTGAAGTAGGGTTGGGGTCTGGTGGATAAGAGCCAAAGGTGGTCAAGGTAGAACGTTGAATAGCCGAACCCTCGATGACCCAACCCAGCCGGGGCGGCATATAACCCGCATCTTTGTAGTAATAGAGGGTAAAAGGGTGAGCGCCTGCCTTGAGTTGAACACTACTCTGTTTGGAGTCCCACCAACTATCCGGACGCTCGTTGAAGGCTACATTCTGGTTGTCAATTTGCAGTTTGTACCCCCCAGTCGTATTGAGCGACATCAGGTAATAGTCATCTTCTGGTACGTTCAATACGCCATCAAACCGAACCCCGGAAACATCCTCCAAATCCAGCACTTCAATCGTAACTGCGGGAAGTTTTCCGCTGGATTTAGGCGTTTGAGCGTTCAGCTCCTCGGCATTTTTGAATTTGCCTTCGAAGTATTTGTAGCTGATGTCGCTGGTGCTGGCCGTTTTGGCACCTAGGGAGCGGTACTTGATGTTGCGGAAAGCCACTGCACCGTGGTCGCCCTGGATAAAGATAGGGCCAAGGGGCACTTCTTTTTGATCAAGTGGGCCACCGGTTGGCAGTGGAATCTCCAGGTTCTGGTGCACCGTTACACCATTGATAATCACGTAATGCAGGCGGGCATTTTCGATTTTATTGCCTTGGGCATCAAATCGGGGTGCCTGAAAGGAAATTTTCATGTTTTGCCACAGGCCGGGTGCTTTGGCCGCATTGGCCAGGGGTGCTTTGCCCATATAAATTTTGCCAGGGGCACTTTCCCAGTTGCGGTAGATGCCGCCGAGGTCGCCGAACTTGGGCGATTTTACGCCCCAGCTGTCGAACAATTGTACCTCATAACGCCCTTGCAGGTAGATGCCCGAGTTGGAACCTTTGGGCATCATAAAGTCCAGTTCAAGTTCCAGGTCGCCGTGTTCCCAGGCAGTAAGGACTTTGTAGCCTTCGACGGTAGCCCAATCCTGTTTTTTGTTGGCCTGATCCAGGATGTCGTGGTCCTTGTCAGATACATTGTTAAGCAGGATCCCTTTGCCGGGTGTAACCTTCATGCCGCCATTGCGATCCATCACCACATCGCCCACAATTTGCCAATTGCTGCCCGTGGTTTTGAAATTGCTCATGTCTTCGAGTGGGAGGGTTTTGAGTGGGAACTTTTGTGCCCAACCCGTCACAACACTTAGCATGGAAATAGCAAGTAGTAGTGTTTTAACAGACTTCATTGAATGTGTTTGTTGAAAAAAGTAAATATATCAATGGCCTC
>JAAFHQ010000770.1 GCA_013298445.1 Chitinophagales bacterium
ACTATGCTCCAATTGATCTTTGGCAATAAGCTACTTTTTTGGGGCTTGATCATTGGTGAATTATTGATGGTGGGTTACCTTGCCGCCGCAGTTACACGCATGTCCGCAGCCACGGCTACGCTGGTGTATATGCTGTATGCGGTGCTCAACGGGGTGACCTTGTCGGGCATCTTTATCATGTACACAGGCGCCTCCATTGTGGGTACCTTCCTGATGACGGGAGGAACTTTTGCAGCAATGAGCGCTTACGGCTATTTTACAAAACAAGACTTGACCAGGGCAGGTAACCTGCTTTACATGGCCTTGATTGGTTTGGTGATTGCCACCGTAGTGAACATCTTTTTCCGCCACCCGATTATGTATTGGATCATTACCTATGCGGGTATTCTGATCTTTGTGGGCTTAACTGCTTACGATACTCAGAAGATCAAAGAGATGAACATCATCGGCAATGAAGGTACGGAGGAAGACCATAAAGAGGCTATTATGGGCGCTTTGACGCTTTATTTGGACTTTATCAATCTGTTCTTGTATCTTTTGCGCTTGTTTGGACGCTCGAATGATTAATCAGTTGAAAGGTTGAAGCGTTTATGGTTGAAATGAGGATATGGATTTCGTCATTTCAACCATAAACCTTTCAGCTCCAACATCTATGGAAAAGCAACGCATCATCATCGGGCCCGAACGGTTTTCGCTGACCATTGAGCGGCTCTGCCACCAATTGGTTGAAGAATTTGATGATTTTAGCAACACCTGTATCATTGGCATTCAGCCACGCGGGGTTGCCCTATCGGAGCGAATTTACCGCCACCTCATCGACCAGCTCAATATTCCACACATCGATTACGGCGTACTGGACATCACCTTCTACCGCGACGATTTTCGCCGCCCCGGAGCATCCATGCACGCCAGTGTGACCTCCATCGATTTTTTGGTGGAGAAAAAAAACGTCATCCTGGTGGACGATGTCTTGTACACCGGGCGCACGGTGCAGGCTGCCCTGACCGCCCTAAATCACTACGGCCGCCCCGATAAGGTAGAGTTGCTGACCCTGGTGGATCGGCGTTTCAACCGCGAATTGCCCATTCGTTCTACTTTCAGTGGCATCAAAGTCGACGCGGTGGATCAGGCTTACGTCAAAGTGGAATGGGCCAATACCCACGGCGAAGACCGGGTTCTTTTATTTTCTGACAAAAAAGCGGCACAATAACACGGGAAGATGGCTAATCAACAACTAAGCAGCAAACACCTCCTGGGCATCAAAGACCTCAGTACCGAGGACATTCGGCTGATTTTTCACACCGCCACCAATTTTAAGGAAGTCATCAATCGCCCCATCAAAAAAGTGCCTTCGCTGCGCGATATCACCATCGCCAACCTCTTTTTTGAAGATTCGACCCGCACCAGGGTTTCGTTTGAGTTGGCAGAAAAACGCCTCTCGGCAGATACCATCAATTTCTCCGCTTCTTCTTCTTCGGTCAAAAAAGGGGAAACCCTGCTCGATACGGTGAACAACATCCTATCCATGAAAGTGGATATGGTGGTGATGCGCCACCCCGCTCCCGGTGCCTGCCAATTTTTGGCCAAACACATCGATGCCAACATCATCAACGCAGGGGATGGCACCCACGAGCACCCTACCCAGGCGCTGCTCGATGCCTTCTCCATGCAAGAACAATTGGGTGATCTGGAAGGTAAAAACGTGGCCATCTTCGGCGATATTCTGCACTCACGGGTTGCGCTGAGCAATATTTTCTGTCTGCAAAAACTGGGGGCTAAAGTCCGGGTTTGTGGTCCCCCTACCCTCATGCCCAAGTTCATCCACAAACTGGGCGTAGGCGTGAGCTACAACGTGCGCGAAACCCTGCAATGGTGCGATGTGGCCAACGTGCTGCGCATCCAATTGGAGCGCCAAAACATCAAATATTTCCCCACCTTGCGCGAGTATTCGCAGTACTTCGGCATCAATCGCCAGTTGTTGGATTCCCTGGATAAAAAGATTGTGATCATGCACCCCGGGCCGATCAATCGTGGAGTGGAAATCACGAGTGACGTGGCGGATTCGGAGCATTCGATCATTTTGCAGCAGGTGGAGAATGGGGTCGCGGTGCGGATGGCGGTGTTGTTTTTGTTGGCGGCGAAGGGGTGAGGGAGGACACAGCGAATTTTATTGCCAAAGCGACAAATTAGCACAGAGAGCTGGTTATTTTAGTATCACCAAAGCAACATTTTTATTATCACAGAGGGAAAATAAAGATGACGCAAAGGACACAGAGTTAGGCGTTGACGAGGGTGAAGTTTGGGCATAAATTCCGTCAACGTCTAACTCTGTGTCCTCTGTGCCCCTTTGTGCTTTCTTTGTGAAAAAATGTGTCGCTTTGGTAATTCTCACACATTTTCACCAAATAACCCTTCTAACCCCATCTCGAAAAAGAAGCGTATTGAAATTCATCAAAAGACCAAGCTTGCACTTCGCCAATTTCAGATAAGTCAACACTTGAGCCAAATGGACATCATTCAGCTCTTCAACTACCTTCAGCTCAATGATCAAGCGCTCCTCAACGATCAAATCCGCCCGATACCCCACTTCAAGCTTGACCCCATCATAAATCAAAGGGATCGCCTTTTGCTTTTCCACCCTGAGTCCCAATTTCTTCAACTCATAAACCAGGCACTCCAAATACGCATTCTCCAACAACCCAGGCCCCAATGCTTTGTGTACCTTCAAACCACACCCAATGGCCAACGTGGCCAGATCATTTTCACTCATGACAAAATGAATTTGTTGTGAATAAATCGAAAGGGTGTAAATCAGAAAGGCAACACAAATATAAAAATTGTTATGATTTTCAACAAGTATTGATTTGAAGACCAAAGCGACATTTTTATTATCACAAAGGAAAAATAATAAGGACACAGAGGACACAGAGCTAGACGTTGACGAAGGTAATTCCTCAGAAAAAAAACATGTCAACGCCTAACTCTGTGTCCTCCGTGTTCTCTTTTTTCATTCTGTGGTAATAAAACGCCGCTTTAGCCCTCCCTAACTCCCTATCTAATTTTGTGTTCTTTGGCCTGCAAAGCCACCACGCTACACCCAAAAAATACTACCTTTATGCTAACACCAAAACATCAGTCCGCATGTTAGCCATCCAAAAAAGATTAGCACCCTCCTTCTACGCCCTACTCAGTTTGCCCTCCACGGCCATGGGTTTTGCTTTGTCGGTCCAGATTTCCGCACTGAGCTGGATCTTGAGCACCAAGTACGGCTTGGCCATTCACGACATTGGCCTGGTTTGGGCCGCTGGGCCTATTGCCGGTATTTTTGGGCAGGTCATTGTGGGCCTGATCAGCGACAATGTCTGGTTTTGGGGTGGCCGCCGCAGGCCTTTTATCCTGGTTGGCGGATCATTGGCGGCCTTGATGTTGCTAGCCTTGCCCAATATCGGCGTCATTTCAGAAGCTATGGGCACCGATGCCTTGCTGGGTGTAGCCATCACCGTGGCACTCACCCTTGATTTGGCCATCAACATCAGCTTCAACCCTACCCGCTCCATCATTGCCGACGTTACTCCCGCAGGTGATGCACGTACCAAGGGTTACACCTGGATGCAAACCGTTTCGGGT
>JAAFHQ010000771.1 GCA_013298445.1 Chitinophagales bacterium
ACCACCGCAGTCACCACCACCAGAACAAGAGAGTACTTGTTGCTCGGAAAGGTTCAAGGCATTTGCCGCTCCACCATTCACTTTCAGGTAGTTGGACTCATAGGCTGCTACGGTACCAAAAGCCCAGCAGCTACCACAACCACCTTGATCGCGGACAGGAGTAACATGCCCCTTGCTGCGGGCATCATAAGCCGCCATACCTGCATTACAAGCCAATACACCCGGATCGATGGTGAAGGTTTTGGTACGTAGGTAAGTGTTGATGATCTGCATTTGTTGAGGGTTTGGTTCCCGTTCACCAGTGATCTGGGCGATGGAGCGACCAGATACGGAGGTGAAACCAACTGCAAATGGTAATTTTTGGTTTTCAATAAACAGGCGTTGTTGTTGCAACTCCAATTTGATGGGCTGGGGTGCTTGGATTTCGCGGTTGAGGTAAATCTGGGGAACTTGAACTTGAGCATACATGCTACATGCACTCAACAACAAAGCAAAAAGGTAGAGCGGCTTGGTAAAGCCAGCAAAGGTTAACTTTTTCATGGTAATCTGCTTAAAGGGTTGGTGATAGAATTTTGGGATTTATGGGGGGAAGGAGGTATTGTTCGCAGGTGGAGCAATACCTCCTTATTTTAGTCAATCTGTACAGTGTAGCTTTCTCGTTTGGCATCCGCAGGAATCTGCTTGTTAAAAGGCCTCCGGTACACAAAATCCAGCGTGGTCTTGCCTTGTTTCAATGTTTTGAACACAAATACATCCATGCCTGATTTTCCGTCGGTGGTTTTTTCAGATTCCTGATGGGTTTGATTGTCCAGGTGTACAAATTGGCTGTCCACTGGATTGGCCAAAGCCCAACTGTAGCCGGTCGCGATGCTGCCGGGTAACTCAATCGTAAACTTTTCGCCTACTTTGGCGCGAATGGTGTGTTGTTCAGGGATCATGTCAGGGTCAGTTTGGCATTGCGCCAGAATAAATAGAAAGCTGATCAACCATTTCATAACTATGATTTTGGTGAACGTTCATAGGTAGGTGTGGCGGCGTGGAAAAAGCGTTCCAACCTTTTTGATTTTTTTTTAATAAAAGTTGAGGAAGGTTGAGGAAGGTTGAGAAAGTTGAGGCTACCGCAGCGACTTGAGCAATGTCAACGTCCAAGTCGCTGCGGTAGCCTCAACCTCCCTCAACTTTCTCAACCTTCTCAACCTTTAAACAATAAATACTGCTATGTAAAAGTTAAGGAACCGAGGCACAAAAGCCCATTTCGTAACATTTTTTTATGTAATTTTATCAGTCTTTGCATCCAGTGCCTAGATAAACATACCACGATGAAAAACAATCAGAAGTCAATAATCCAATGGACAGTCCTCGCTCTAGCAAGTACCCTTGTCATTTTGACGGGGTTCAGCAAAAACATCTTTTCAACCCAACGCCAAATGACCTTGAAAGACTATCCTAAAGAATGGAAGCAGATCGATTCCCTGGAAAATCAGGGGCTATTGCGTACCGCCTTGGAAAAAGTGGACGCGCTCTATGCCCGTGCGAAACAAGAGAAAGAATCTGCCCAAGTCCTCAAAGCCCTGATCTACCGCAGCAAATACCTGGCTAACCTGGAAGAAAACGGTGAAATCCTAGCCATCAACCGCCTGCGGGAAGAAGTGAATGGGGCCGCTTTTCCAGAAAAGAACATCCTCCAGTCCATGTTGGGGCAGTTGTACCAAAAGTACCAGGATGAAAACTACTGGCGCCTCAACGACCGCACCACCATTGCTGATTACAAGCCCGATGACCTGGCGACCTGGTCGGCAGAGCAAATCCAGGATGAAAGTGCAAAACTTTATCTGGCTTCAATGGAAGGGCAGGGTTTACGCAGCACTCCTTTGAAAAATTTTGACCCCATTTTGTTGCCGGGTGTCAATACAGAAGGCTTGCGTCCAACCCTGTTCGACGTGTTGGCGCACCGAGCCATCAGCCATTTTGCCAACTCACGGAGCCGGGTAGCTACACCAGCATATAAATTTTACATTGATAATCCAGCGGCTTTTGGTGATGCAGCCAGTTTTGCCTCGGCCAGTTTCCCTAGTAAAGATGAGGTTTCGTACCATCGCCGGGCCCTGTTGTTGTATCAGGAAGTACTCAAGGCACACCTGAACGACCCTGCACCCGATGCACTGATCGACGCCGACTTGTTGCGCCTTGATTTTGTAAAAGAAAATTCTACGCTTGCCAATAAGGATGATTTGTACCTGGCGGCATTGGAGAATTTGGTGAAAAAATATCCTACCAATCCTGCCGCAGGTGGGGCTACCTACCGTATGGCCCAACACTTTGCCCAAAAGGGTCGGCAGTTCAACGCGCAGGACAAAAGCACCGAGAAATACCGCCTCGATCTGAAAAAGGCCAAAACGATTTGTGAGGATTGTATCAAAAAGTTCCCCAAATCGAACAGCGCGCAGTTGTGCAAAAACCTGATCGCCAGCCTCGGCAACCGCAGCGTGAACCTGCAACTTGAAGAAGTGAGCAGCCCGAAAGAGCCCATTTTGATTCAGGTTGGTTTCCGCAACGCCAACAAGACCTTCCTGCGCCTCGTACAACTCACGCCGGAACAACGCGACAAACACCGCAAAATGCGCCAGGAAGACGGAGATGCATTCCTGCGCAAACTCAAACCCATCCGGAAGTGGATGGCTACCTTGCCTGATGATGGCGACCTGCAAGAGCACTTCACCGAAATCAAAACCGATGGGCTCGACCTGGGCTTTTATGCCCTGCTGGCTGCCGATGACGAGGCCATGGGCAACAAGGAGCGAAGCCCAGCCATTGCCTTTTTCCATGTTTCCAACTTCGGCATTCTGACCCGCAACGACGATACGGGTGCGCTGAATCTGGTGGTGGTCAATCGCCAAAGTGGCGAACCCATCCCCGGCGTGGAAGCTACTTTTTTCAGCAACGAATACAACCGGAGCTCCCGCACTTATGATGACATAGAAATTGGCAAAGCCAAAACAGATGCCGATGGGTTCGTTTCCTCCAATGTGCGCGACCGCTCCATCCGGGTGCGTTTCGTTCAAGGCAAGGACTATCTGTACCTGAATGACAGCTACTACAGCTACAGCCGGGAACTGCGCGAAGACATTACCCAAAACACTTATTTCTTCCTGGACCGCGCCATTTATCGGCCTGGACAAACAGTCTACTTTAAAGGTATCGCGGTGGAAAACCGCCCCAGTCAGAAGCCGATCATTTTGACCAACACCAAAGTGACCGTGACTTTTTATGATGCCAACAACCAGGAAATTGAGCACAAAGAACTGGTGACCAACGCTTACGGTTCCTTCAATGGCACTTTCGTGGCCCCTGCGGGCGGCCTGCGCGGACGCATGAGCCTGATCAGCAGCATTGGTACCTCTTCGACTAGTTTTAATGTAGAAGAATACAAACGCCCTACCTTCGAGGTAGCCATGAAGCCACTGGAAGGAGAAGCCAAACTGGATCAGGAAATCACCGTCAAAGGCGACGCGAAAGCTTTTGCGGGCAACAACATCACTGGTGCCAAGGTGACTTACCGCGTGGTGCGTCAAACCCGCATTCCCTGGTGGATGATGTGGCGCTGGGGTGGCTACTGGCCCGGCA
>JAAFHQ010000772.1 GCA_013298445.1 Chitinophagales bacterium
GTACCTATCTGTACAATGAAAATGGAGAAATCCAAACAGTGCCGTTTGAAGAAAAATTGAACGGAGGTACGGTGATGCCTGGATTAGAAGTAATCTGGGGGGAGGTAATTTGAGGTGAAGCATTCATTCGTTTGCCCTCTTCCTCACCCCTAAAACAAAACCTTCACATCCTTTTTCGTCACCTTCCCCATCGCATTACGCGGCAATTCCTCCACCAAAAGATACCGCCTTGGCACCCGATAAGCAGGCATTCGTTCACGCATCCAAGTATTGAGTGCTTTTAGATCAATTTCTGCTTTGATCACCAGCACAGCAGCTACCGTTTCGCCCCACTCTTCACTTGGCAATCCCACTACGGCACAATCCGCAATGGCTGGATGGGTGCGTAAAACTTCTTCTATTTCCAATGCCGACAACTTGTAGCCCCCCGATTTGATGATGTCCATCGAAGTGCGGCCCAGGATGCGGTAATAGCCTTCTTCTACCACGGCAGTATCCCCCGTCATAAACCAGCCATCGGTGGTAAAACTTTGCGCGGTAGCCTCCGGGCGTTGCCAGTATTCCAAAAAGACATTGTCGCCTTTGATTTGAATCTCACCAACTTCACCGGGTCCGATTTCTTCTTGCTGATCATCTACCAATCGCACATTTACCCCCGGCAAGGGCATTCCGATGTATCCAGCCCGACGCTCGCCAGTATAGGGATTGCTGATCGCCATACCTATCTCGGTCATTCCGTAACGCTCCAATAAACGGTGCCCACTAATGCCTTCCCATTTTTCCATCACGGAAACAGGCAGTGCCGCTGATCCCGAAATCATCAAGCGGAAAGTCTTCAGACGAGTCTTCAATTGCGCTCGCGTCTCCGTTGACATCGCCTCCACAGCTTCGATCAATTTGAAATAAATCGTAGGCACAGCCATAAAGACGTTCAAATCACCATGCAAAAATATATCCAGCACTTTTTGAGCCTCAAAATGGGGTATAAACTGTACTTTCCCACCAGCCCACAAAGTGCAGGATACCACATTGATGATGCCATGCACATGGTGAAGGGGTAAAATGCACAAGGTGTGGTCGGTATCCGCATAGTCCCAGGCTTCGATCAGGGATTCAATTTGCGCAGCAATGTTGCGGTGGGTAGTGACCACTCCTTTGGGTAGATTGGTGGTGCCGCTGGTGTATAAAATCATGGCTCGGCGGCTCATTTCGATTTGGGGTAAAATTCCCTTCGCCTCAGTCTTTTCTTTGCCCAAAACAATCAAACGAAGGCCTTTTTCACGGCAATAATCGCCTAGAATGGCCTCAAATTCCGGCGAAACCACTACAATTTCTGCTTGAGTATCCTCCAATACATACTGCAAAGATGGCAAAGGGTAGGTGATGCACAAAGGCACAGTAATGCCACCAGCCAACCAAATGCCCCATTGGGTACGCACATAATCGAAGCCAGGTTTGACCATGAAGGCGACCCGACGTTCGGCGAGGTCGGATTCGCCTTGTAGTAAAGTACTGGCAAAAGCTTCGGCAGCGCCTAACAGATTACCGTAGGTATACGACTGACCTTCCTCCTGGATGGCAATGCGGTTTGGATGCGATTTGGCGTAGTTGAAAATGGGTAGTGACATGGTGTATTGGAATAATCAAAAATGAACTGCCAAAATAAAAATCCTTGTCGAATCAGTACTGAAATCCACCCAAAATCGGCTAACTTTCCCACAAACAATCACGGATTCCGTATGAAAACCAATAAAACCATTCAACTTCTACTCTTTTTCCTGCTGGTATTTTTCCAGGCACAGGCCCAACCCTACGACGCCAAACTGTTCAATTCCATGCGTTGGCGCATGATTGGCCCGCATCGGGGAGGCCGTACGGTAGGTGCGGTAGGGGTGCCTCAACAACCCAACGTTTTTTACATCGGGGTCAACCACGGTGGCGTTTGGAAAACGACTGACTATGGCCGTACCTGGGTGCCCATTTTTGACGACCAACCTACCGGGTCAATCGGCGATGTTGGCGTAGCACCTTCCAATCCAAACGTGGTCTATGTGGCTAGCGGTGAAGGCCTCCAAAGGCCCGATTTATCCGTCGGTGATGGGATGTACAAATCGGTGGATGCAGGCAAAAGCTGGCAACACATCGGCTTGCGCGAAGGCCAACAAATCGGAGGCATCGACATCGATCCCCGCGATGAAAACCGCGTTTTTGCAGCCGTACTGGGCCATCCCTACGGCCCAAACACCGAACGCGGAATTTACCGAACTACCAACGGGGGAAAAACCTGGGAACGGGTATTGTACAAGGATGAAAATACTGGTGCGATCCAGGTGACCATCGATCCTAACAACTCGAATATCGTTTACGCTAGCTTGTGGGCTGCCCGCCAAGGACCCTGGGAAAACGGCGCCTGGCAAGGGCCAGAAACTGGGTTTTACAAATCCACTGATGGCGGAACTACCTGGCAAAAAAAGGCCACTGGCTTGCCAACTTTTGCTGAAGGTTTGGGACGTATTGGCTTTTGCATCGCGCCCAGCCAAACCCAACGCCTTTACGCCACTGTCGACGCGCCGACCAAAGGCGGCATCTACCGCAGCGATGATGGCGGTGAATCCTGGACCTTGATGAATCCCGATGCCCGGTTTTGGGGTCGGGGTAGCGATTTTGCCGAAGTAAAAGTGGACCCAAAAAACCCCGACATCGTTTATTCCGCCAATGTTGTAGCCTGGAAATCTACGGATGGAGGCAAAAACTGGGCCGCATTTCGCGGTGCGCCCGGCGGCGACGACTACCACCGCATCTGGATCAATCCCAACAATCCAGACATCATCTTGTTTGCGAGCGATCAGGGAGCCATCATTACCGTCAACGGTGGAGAAACCTTCAGTTCCTGGTACAATCAGCCCACCGCGCAGTTTTATCACGTGAGTACGGACAATGCTTTCCCTTACAATGTGTACGGTGGGCAACAGGAAAGTGGTTCAGTAGGGATTACCTCAAGAGGCAATGATGGCCGCATCACCTTCAGGGAATGGCATCCCGTAGGAGTAGAAGAATACGGTTATGTGGCTCCTGACCCACTCGACCCCAACATCATTTACGGCGGCAAGGTCACCCGCTTTGACAAACGTACCGGCCAAACCCAAAACATCGCACCAGAAGCAGTTCGATCTGGCAAGTACCGTTTTATCCGTACTGCACCCATCCTGTTTTCTCCCATCAACCCAAAGACCTTGTATTATGCAGGCAATGTCTTGTTCAAGACCCGAAATGGAGGAAATTCGTGGGAAATCATCAGCCCCGATCTGACCCGGGAAACTTATGATGTACCAGCAAGTGTGGGCGTTTACACCAGTGCAGACATGAAATCCATGCCCCGGCGAGGCGTCATTTACACCATTGCCCCATCCCCTCTGGACTCCAATCTGATTTGGGCAGGCACCGATGATGGGTACATTCAAGTCACGCGGGATGGCGGCAAGAGCTGGAGCAATGTGACTCCACCTGCGGTGACATCCTGGAGTAAGGTTTCCATCATGGAAGCCAGTCATTTTGACAAAAATACCGCTTATGCTGCCGTCAATCGCATCCGCTGCGATGACTTGCGCCCCCACATTTACC
>JAAFHQ010000773.1 GCA_013298445.1 Chitinophagales bacterium
TAATTATAGGCCGGGGCCAATACCGAAATGGAGGCTGGATATGGGCCAACACCAGCACCAAGGTAGATGTTTTGATCGTGGAGGTTGAAGCCCCAATCAGCCTTGGTCTCGTCCCGCACCTTTTTGAGAATGCGACCTTCGGGGGTTTGTAAGCGCATGGCATCCCGATTGATGTCGATCCCCTGCATGTTGCGCCGAGTGAAGCGGTTGGCGCCATCGGGGTTGAGCATGGGGATAAAATGTAGGGTCAATTTTGACAAGAGCAATTGTCGTACCGAATCTAGTTCATCCTTTTTTTGTAGGAACTGAAACAAGTCCATCAGTGCCATGGTCGCCGTGGATTCATCGCCGTGCATCTGCGACCACATCAGCACTTTGACTGGCCCGGTACCAATGCTGACGTGATAGATGTTGCGGTCCTGGAAGGATTTTCCTGTCAGTTTTACCTTAAAAGGTTCTGGTAGCGCCTTGATCATCGGCTCAATGTCTTCCAGTTTGAAGCGACGGGTTTCGAGGCCACTGACCCGGTAAGCAGGGTGCTGGTCGTAAAAGCGCTCGGCATTGGGCGAAATGGCAGGTTCAGTAGCCTGTTGGGTTTTGCTTTGGCAAGCGAAGAGGCCGCAAAATATCAGGATGAGTAGGAGCTTGTGCATGGTTGAGGTACAATGGTTCGGATCGCAAATAACGGAAATTATTTGAGATTCAAAACATCACTCCACCTTCTCAAACCGCAAACTCCTCACCCGATTATAAGTCATCAATACCGCCATCACCCGTCCATTGGCCCCGGTTTCCAGCCTCATTTTGTAATCTGATGCTAGCAGTTCACCTTTTTGCACCACCTCGATCTTGATTTCATTTTTACCCCCTTCTCTTTTTAACACCAAGCCCTTTTCAGGCGATGATTTGATGCTAAAGCTCAAGTCCAGTTCTGCACTGAAATATTTGCCTACACAAGCTTTCAAGTAGGCATCGGAAGGGGCGAAAGGCGGGAGTTTTTTAAGCACCTCTGGCTGCTCCGACTTGGTGTACAACACCATGGTACTCGTCGAATCTGGCCGGTTATTGAAGGCGATTTTCCAATCTTCATCAATGTCCCAGTGGTATAAATTGCCCTCCTCTTTAATCAGTTTGCGCGGATTGTTGTTGTCCATCTGCCAGTACAAGTGAGCGTCCTTGAGCTGAATCCGAATGATGTTGTTTTCTGAGCTGCGGTACTGGCCCACTAAATCACTCGGTGGTGAAGCCGCTTGTATTTGTGCTGGTCGGGTGAGGTAAGGAAGTTCTACTGTTTTACGCCCCAAAATTTGGGTGGCCACTTCTCGGGCAATCCCACCACTCCACAAGTTGCCATTGTTGCTCAGGATGATGATGCTCAATTTTTCGCCAGGGAAACGTAGGGCTTGGGCATTGTACGAGCCTGTGCTCCCGGAATGATGCACCGCAGCGTAGCCATTGATTGGACTGATTTCCAAGCCGTAGCCATAACTCTGAATTCTGGTGTTGGGAATTGGCTTTTGGCTGATATACAACAATGAATTGGCTTGGGCTGCAGCCTTTTGGATGGCTTGTTCAAATGCCAGCTGATCCTTCAACGTGGTGTACAAAAAGCCATCTGCGTAAAGATTGGTCATCATGGGGTATTGCTGCCAGCTGCCGTCGCCCCAGTCGTTGTAGGGCAGCGCCTGAAATGGAATCACTTGCATGTAATTTGTGCAGAACTGGGTGTTGGGCATGCCTAAGTCTGTAAAAAACTGTTTGGCATATTCCGGGAAAGGGGTTCCACTAACTTTGGTGACAATTTCCGCCAGCAGGGTATAGTTCGAGTTGCTGTACCAATGCTCGGTGTCAGGGGTGAAATTGAGTTCTTTTTGCTTCGCCAGCAAGGCCAGGGCATCTTCATTGTCCAGGCCTTCCTGCCGCCACCAAGGTTTGCCGCTGATGCTGAGCAGGTCGTAAAAATCCCGCACGCCACTGGAATGGTTGAGCAGGGTTTTGAGCGGGATGGCGGTTTTGAGCTGGGGGTACATTTGGGGCAAATACTGGCGGATGTCGGCTTCGAGGGAGAGTTTGTTTTCCAAAACCAGTTTTAAGACACACAAAGCCGTAAACTGTTTGGCCACAGAAGCAAGGTTAAAGTGGGTTTGGGTGTCAACCGGGATTTGGTGTTGCAAATTGGCCAACCCCAGGTATTGCTCGTACACGATGGTGCCATTTTGAACAATACCCAGCGCCAAACCTGGTGCGCCAGCTTTGATTTTAGATTCCAGTAATTGGTCGATTTTGGCAACCTCGATGTTTTGGGCAATGCTTTGGGTGAAAGTTGCTAGCAATAAAAAAAGGGTGAAGAAAAAACTTTTCATGATCCTGTTTTGTAGTTCAAGCTCCAAAAATCAGGCAGAATAACTTTTCCCGCGCTTCAAATCCAGATTTGGCACCCATTTTAGCCCTGATTCTTCAGGTAGTCCTGAGGAGAAAGGCCCGTGCTCTTCTTAAAAGCGCGGTTAAAAGTCGACTTGGAGTTGAAACCACATTCCAGCGCAAGGGCCAGCAGTGTTTTCTGGCGATGCTCTCCCCAGTGAAATTTTTCAAGGATGGCTTCGGTGCGGTATTGATTGACGAAGTCGTTGAAGTTGAGTTGGAAGCCTTGATTCACGATTTGGGATACTTGTTTGGGATTGGTCTTGAGTTTTTCCGCCACATCGGTGAGCGTGAGATTGGGGTTTTCAAACAGCCGTTCTGCTTGCATCTCTTGCACAATTTTGTCCTTCCATTCTGCTAAATTGAGCAACTCGACAGGTTCCTTGATCTCTTTTTCTTGCACCTGAACTGGTGCTTCATGATCGGATAAAGCCGCTTCCACTGCAATCACCGATTGTACCGAATTGGCATAGCCACTGATGGTGATGTAATAGAACAAAATGGAAAAACAGAGGTAGTACCAGAACTTACTGCCAAACTCACCCCATTCAGGGTTCAAAATAAAAAACAAGATCCGCAGCAAGGAAATCAGCAAAAGCGCCAGAAGGTAGCGCTGAACCCAGCTGAATAAAATGGAATCCGCAAAACTGACCACTTCAAAAGCAAGCTTCTTGTACACCGCGTAATAGCGCAAACTCAGGTACAAATACAGCAACATCGACACCAAACCCGCTACCTGATACCAGGGATCCAGATCTTTGTCCTGTTGATCGGCATAAAAATAGTATTGGTGGAGGATGAGTTTATCAGTGACAAAAACGACGAGGGTGTACACAAAATAAGCCAGAGCAGGGAAAAAGTGCCAAAGGTCTTTTTTGCTGAGTTGAAAAGACTTGTTCAACAAACTTTGGGTGTAAAAATAGATCACCGGCCCGATGAGCAGCAATTGTTGGAAGGGGACATAGAACATAATGTTGCGGCTGAATTCCCGGGAGTACCAGCCCGCGTAGCCCAGCATAAAAGGGGCAATGTACATCGCGCACAAAAAAACGAACAGGCTCAGCCACAGACTGGCCTTATCCTGGTGTTGCCAGCCTTTTTTGAAGAGTAAAAAACAAAAAACCAGGCCGTGGACGAAGAAGATGAGCAGGAGGCCGCTCTTGGGTGTGAATTCGAATTGCATGGGTGA
>JAAFHQ010000774.1 GCA_013298445.1 Chitinophagales bacterium
CTTGCGCCGTGGGTTTGGTTATAAGTTCCGGAAGTAGCTCCAACCGTTTGAGCACTTCCACCTCTGGGCAAGGGGCCATGGTCCAGCTTTTTGCGCAATTCCGGGGCGGCTGCACTACTCAAAGGATGGCGGATCAGCACATGTTTGTATTGCGCTTGTCCATATTGCCATTGATTGCGCGTTTGCCCAGGCAGTCGGGTCTCCAAATTGCGCACGGCGACCCCGAGGGCTTTGGTCAACAAGGCATTTCGATCTTGCACGGGATTTGGGCCAAACTTTCCGTCAGGCAGCATCAAAAACTCCAAAATCCGGTAAGTTTGTATCGTCACCAGGGTACGGGCCTTCTCCGGCAAAAGTATCTTTTCCAACTGGCTGCGCAGTTCCCGTTCCCATGCATCGTACAGCGTTGCCGCGATAGAATTTTTTTCCAACTGAAAATCCCATCGCAACAATTGTTGGCGGGCCCATTCTGCACTGGTATCCGCACAAGGCAAATTGCGCAACAGAGGCACCAGATTCCGCGCTGGAATGGACAAATAATCCGTTTGCAGGTTCATAAAATCCTGTAGTGTATGCCGACGACCAGTCCCCAACACCTCCGCACAACGATCACCCCGATAAGGATCAGACCACTTATACCCTATAGCTTCCCAGTGCTGGTAATCATTGGGGGTAACATTTTCGTTGGCAGTTGCCCAAAATCCCTGCTCTGGATTCAATACACTGGGGCGTTCTAAAATCGGCAAATAGCCGTCCCATTCGTAGCGTCCATCACCGGGTACGGGCACCAAACCGCTGTGCTGTCGGCGGATTGGGGAAATGCCCACCGCCTGCCAGCCGATGTTGCCAGCCCGGTCGGCCCAAATCATGTTTTCCGCTGGGATATGACTGTATCGGCAAGCCTGACGAAATTCTTCCCAGTTTTTGGCCTGCCCCATCCGCAAACTGGCTAGATAAGGCGCGCCTCCCACTTCCAGCCAGGCACAACGAACTGCACAAGCTGTTTTTAGCGTCCGATCTTCGTGCACTACGGGGCCGTGGTGGGTGTATTTGAGTTCCACAATTACGGGAGCTTTGCCTTTGACCAGGATGGTGTCTTTGATGATGCGCATGCTCTTCCACTCTGAGCCCACTTTGTATAGGTTGGGGTTGCTGGGATGGGTTTCGTATACGTACATGTCTTCAGCATCGGTGGCGAAGATCGTCAAGCCCCAGGCTCCATATTCATTGTGACCAATGGAGATGCCCGGGATGACTGGTTCACCACCGCCAATCACGTTCCAGCCTGGCCCAACCAAATGCGTCATGTAACGCAGCGAAGGCGTAGAAATGGCCCGATGGGGATCGTTGGCCAACATGGGGAAGCCACTTTGGCTGAGTTTGCCGCTGACTATCCAGTTGTTACTGCCTACATTGGAACTGCGATCAGACTGGGCCTCCAGGTATTCCCGGGTTTCCAGCGCCGCAAGATTGGAATAGTCCTTTTGATTGGGGTTGCGCACAGCGCCGATTAAATCTTCTGGTTGAAACTTGAGTGGTTCGCGGAAGGCTTTGTAGAATTTGAGCACATCCTGCTGAAAAAGAGCTACGGGGATTTTGGGATCCAGGCGCAAATCGGGTTCCACGGGGTGAAACCAATGCAATTCTTTCAATTTGTCGGCACCAATAAGCGCAATGGCCTGGGCGTTCTTCAATTCATCGGTGACATTTTCCAATAAGCCCTGGTGGCGGGAGATGACGATTTCTGGTGTCCACAAACCTGGTTTGATTCCCAACAACTTGAATTCCAGAGGGAGCAAGTCAGGTTTGGCCCGGGTTTGTGCAATCCAGGCATTTACTCCTGCGACGAATGCGGTAATGATTTGTTTGCCACGGGGGTGATAATGAGCCATTTCCTGCTCCATATCTCCACGAAAACGGAAGAGCCGGGCACCCCGATCGCGATCTAGTTCACGTTCACCCAAAATTTCGGCGACGGTACCTGTTGCTTGTCTGCGCCACATTTCAAACTGAAACGTGCGGTCGCGGGCAGCATAAAAACCCTGGGCAAAAAATAAATCGTGCTCGGTTTGGGCATAAATATGGGGGACACCCCATTGATCCGTGATGATTTCCACGGCTTGTTCCAGTTGAGGAAGTTTGAGTTGTTCCTGGGCCTGGATGTTGGTAAGGGCTAAAAGAAGAAGGAGAAAAATGCTGTGTTTCATGCGGCTAACTTTGAGTACTAATCCTCAGTAAGTATAACCAAAAAAGTAGAAACTACAAATGATCTGGGGGCTGCAGAGCTTATTTTTTTGCCCCAAAGCTTTCTTCTTGTTAAACAAACCTTTGTGATTTGGCTTTGTCGGTTTTACTAGCATAGGCCACCGCATATTTTGGCCTAAAACGCATTTGGTGTTCGCTGTTGTAAATTTGCGGATTGTCGATGTCGATGTCCAATTCAAATTTGGAGGCATTGCGCAAATTGATGTTGCCCAATCTGGTAGGTAGATCCGAGCTAACGGTCCATTTGCCTGCCTGAAAATGGATGTACACCCTCTTTTCGATGTCAAAATAAAAGTTGTACTCGGGGAAATACACATGTCGGGTTTTGGCGCGGAAGCCATGTGCGGGTGCCCAGGGTGGTGGCCCCTGGCCATTACTTTTGCCTTGAGCAATTATTTCAGTGCTCAAAACGAGACTTACAAGGGCACATAGGAGTAATTTATAGATCATATGTTTACTTTTTATACATCAAAAACGACAGGATCGTGTGCTATGGTGTACCGAAGGTCCAAAATACTTGCATTGATGTATAAGGTTTCGCCAACCTGCTTGGTTCCATAAGCTTCATGAATGTGCCCACACAAATGCACTTTGGGGGCAATGCGCTGCATCACCGGGAGCAAGTCTTCGCAACCTACCAAAGCACCACTCACTATTCGGTCATGGATGCCAAAAACAGGGCCATGGGTAATTACGATATCGCTGTCTTCCGGTATCAAGTCCCAGTGTTTCTGGATAGCAGGGCCTCTTTGGCGGTTAAAAGCCCAATCGTAAAACCAGGGTTGAATGGGTGAACCCCAGATTTTGATGCCTTCAATCTCCACCCCGGAATCGTTCAAATAAATCAAATTTTCAGGAATCAGCGCCTGGATTTCAGACTGAGGCGCATTTTCAAAAAAGAAATCGTGATTGCCCGCAATGAATATTTTGTAGGCGTAGTCCAAACCGGAAAACCAGCCCAAAAAACGCTCCACTTCGGCCTTCGAACCCCGTGAAGAAACATCGCCAGCATGCAAAATGACATCCCCTGGCGGTAAATCAAACTGGTGTTTGCCGTGCGTATCGGAAATGGCTACAAAACGCATCGTTGTTTAATTTAAGCTGAGTAAAAAGGCCATACTGTCCACTCCATCAGGATAATCCCAGAGGGCGGGTTCCTGAGATTTGCCAAACGTGAAAGTTCTGGTTTTTAATACGTGGGGTTGGGCAATGATGCACTGGATGGCTTCGGCCTGGCGCTCCAATTCGATTTCTACAGCCTCTAGCGAATCGTAATATTCGTAATGTAGGGAAGCAATCCGCGAATGAAGGGAAGCTTCCTCGATCATCAGGATGCAA
>JAAFHQ010000775.1 GCA_013298445.1 Chitinophagales bacterium
AAATGCCAGAATGCCCCCTTCGAAAGTTTCAGACTTTCGAAGGGGTTTTGCCTGCACAATTGTGCACTAAAGAACTTTTCAAAAGGGTGTACCTATTGAAAAGGAATACTAAATTTATCCGCTAGTTTACTTCGGTGGCCTACAACCATTTTAACCCTACGACGTTCTCAAATATATGAACAGTCTCAATCAAATGACCGCCCTCATCACTGGGGGCAGCAAAGGCATCGGCCACGGTATTGCCGCTAGCCTGCTCAAAGAAGGCCTCAATGTGGCCATCACCAGTCGCCGCCAGGAAGATGCCGACGCTACTGCTCGGGAACTCTCCAAGGTAGGCTCTGGCAAAATCATTGGCATTGCTGCTGATGTACGTGATTTTGCGGCCCAGCAAAACGCAGTGGCCAAAACCCTGGAGGCTTTTGGCCGCCTAGATGTCCTCATTGCCAATGCCGGAGTGGGCCATTTTGCGCCGATCACCCAGCTCAGTCCAGAACAATGGCATGAAACGATCGACACCAACCTTACCGGGGTATTCTATAGCCTTAAAGCATCGGTAGACGCATTGACCGAGGCCAAGGGTTACTTCATCAGTATCGCCAGTTTGGCTGGAACCAACTTTTTTGCCACGGCTTCTGCTTACAATGCCAGTAAATTTGGCTTGGTGGGCTTCACCCAGGCGGTCATGCTGGACCTACGGGATGCTGGCGTCAAATGTTCTACCATCATGCCGGGTTCGGTGGCTTCCCACTTCAACAACCATGAGCCAAGTGACGCCGATGCCTGGAAAATACAGCCTGAAGATTTGGGGCAAATCGTAGTAGACTTACTCAAGATGAACCCGCGGACTCTGCCTAGCAAAATTGAGGTGCGACCAAGCCAGACGGCAAAAAAGTAAGCCCCAATCTATAGCCTTTTAATTGCTTCTTGTGATAGCTTTTGCCTATGATGGCATTGTTATTATAAATTAAATTTCTCGAAAAATCACCCGTATTTTGAGCAAGTTTAAATCAATCGCATTATGGATAATAACAATGGTAACGGCGCAGGTAAGTGCCCATTTTCAAGTGGCGTGCTAAAACATAGCGCTGGTCGTGGTACCAGAAACCGTGACTGGTGGCCAAATCAATTGCAGTTGGGCATCCTCCGCCAACACTCTTCCCTTTCCAATCCAATGGGAGAGGACTTCAACTACGCCGAAGAATTTAAGACTCTCGATCTAGATGCGGTGAAGCAAGACATCGTTGATTTGATGACTACCTCCCAGGATTGGTGGCCAGCCGATTATGGTCATTACGGGCCATTCTTCATTCGGATGGCCTGGCACAGTGCAGGTACTTACCGCATTGCTGATGGTCGTGGTGGCGCAGGCTCCGGTACTCAACGTTTCGCACCGCTCAACAGCTGGCCAGATAATGGTAACCTGGACAAAGCTCGTTTATTGCTTTGGCCAGTGAAAAAGAAATACGGCAGAAAACTCTCCTGGGCCGACTTGATGATCCTGGCGGGTAACTGTGCTTTGGAGTCCATGGGCTTTGAAACTTTTGGTTTTGCTGGTGGTCGTGAAGACGTTTGGGAACCAGAAGAAGACATCTACTGGGGTGCTGAAGGCAAATGGCTGGAAGACAAGCGTTACAGCGGTGACCGCGATCTGGAAAACCCACTTGCAGCTGTACAAATGGGGCTCATTTACGTAAACCCCGAAGGCCCCAACGGAAATCCTGATCCGCTGGCTGCCGCTCGCGACATACGCGAGACTTTCGGCCGCATGGCGATGAACGACGAAGAAACGGTAGCCCTGATTGCCGGTGGACACACCTTCGGAAAAGCCCATGGTGCTGCTGATCCAAACCAATATGTAGGTGCAGAACCCGCAGGAGCAAGCATTGAAGAGCAAAGCATGGGTTGGAAAAATACCTATGGCAGCGGCAATGCAGAGTATACAATTACCAGTGGACTGGAAGGCGCCTGGAGTACCACCCCCACTAAGTGGAGCAACAACTACTTTTGGAACCTGTTCGGCTACGAATGGGAATTGACCAAAAGCCCGGCTGGTGCCCACCAATGGAAGCCCAAGCATGGGATGGGTGCTGATTCTGTGCCTGATGCACACGATCCAAACAAGCGCCATGCGCCGATTATGTTTACAACGGACCTTGCGCTGCGCACGGATCCTGCTTACGAGAAGATTTCAAGACGTTTCCACGAAAACCCTGATGAGTTCGCCGATGCATTTGCAAGGGCTTGGTTCAAATTGACCCACCGCGATATGGGACCACTTGCCCGTTATCTCGGACCAGAAGTACCTCAGGAAGAGTTGATCTGGCAAGACCCAATTCCAGCAGTTTCGCATAAATTGATTGACGATCAGGACATTGCTGCGCTGAAGGGCCAAATTCTTGCCTCAGGATTGTCGGTTGCTGAACTGGTATCTACCGCCTGGGCCTCTGCTTCCACTTTCCGTGGTTCCGACAAACGTGGTGGTGCCAATGGTGCACGCATTCGTTTGGCCCCACAGAAATACTGGGCAGTAAACAATCCTACGCAACTGGGAAAAGTACTGGACACGCTGGAAGGCATCCAAACTGCTTTCAATAGTGCCCAAGCCGGCGGTAAGCAGGTTTCATTGGCTGATTTGATCGTTTTGGGCGGTTGTGCAGGGGTTGAAAAAGCAGCGAAAGCAGCTGGTCATACCATCACCGTGCCCTTCACTCCTGGGCGTACAGATGCCTCACAAGCACAAACCGATGTGGATTCCTTCGCGGTTCTTGAGCCAATTGCCGATGGTTTCCGCAATTACATGAAATCTAGCTACACGATCTCCGCAGAAGAAATGTTGGTAGACAAAGCCCAGCTCATGACTTTGACCGCTCCAGAGATGACTGCTCTGGTAGGTGGTATGCGGGTGCTCAATACCAATTTTGACGGGTCCAAGCATGGTGTGTTCACCCATACTCCTGGTGCGCTGACCAACGATTTCTTTGCCAATCTGATTGATTTTGGTACCACCTGGAGTGCAAATTCAGATGCCCAAAATGTATTTGAAGGCCGTGATCGCGCCACTGGCGCAATCAAATGGACGGGTACTCGGGTCGATTTGATCTTTGGTTCCAACTCAGAGCTCCGTGCCATTGCCGAAGTTTATGCCTGTGAAGATGGCAAAGATCGGTTTGTAAAGGACTTTGTTGCAGCGTGGAACAAGGTGATGAACCTTGATCGTTTTGACTTGGCTTGATTTGAACTTACGGCCATAGGCCAGAGATAGTGATACACGTAGAGGTGGTTGGGCAACTGACCACCTCTTTTTTGTTTAAAATGAAGTTCTGGATTGATTACTTCCCAGGGTAGTTCTTATCCAACCATACTACCACTCTTTCCCAACTTGTCACCGGGAAGCGGGCATGGTAGGTGTCTTTCAAAACGACAAACTCTTTTTTGTTGCCAGGCACTAAATCATAGAGCTCTTTCACTTTTTCCACTTCAAACAGTTCATCTTTATCCCCGGTACCGACCAAAACCGGAATGTTCAATTGTTTCGGTAGAATTAGCGTTTTGACATCCAGCATGGTCAAAAAGCGTAGAGTATACCTGAAATTGAACAAAGGG
>JAAFHQ010000776.1 GCA_013298445.1 Chitinophagales bacterium
GTTTTAGGTGCATCGGTCTTGAATCTTTGGCAAGTTTTATCAAAGGATTTTGTGGTTTTGGTACTGATCGCTTCGGTGCTGGCCGTGCCTATTTCCTATTACTTCTTGAACAACTGGCTCGAAAAATACGATTACCGAACGGATATTTCCTGGTGGGTATTTGCGATTGCTGCTGTTGGCGCATTGTTGATCACCATACTCACTGTGAGCTACCAAGCCATCAAAGCAGCGTTGATGAACCCAGTGAAAAGTTTGAAAACGGAGTAAATTCTGTAGCAAATAATTCACATGGCATCTTCTTCCACCCTTAACCCTTCTTCGAGTGCAAACCCATAAAAAGCGGATATTTGGAAAAGGGATCGTCAATGTCTCTCTTGTCAATCAAAAAACTTATTGATGATTCAGAATTGTAAAGTTCAATGTTGTGGAAAAATGCCATTTGTTCAGCTCGCTGTACTAAACTTTCCCAATCAACGGTAGATAGGGCCATTCTTTTTATGAAATAGACATGTTTATCCCATCCCATGATTTTCAAATTTTCGCTATTGATTTTTGTGTAACTTTTGGATTATCAATTTCAATAGATTTGCTACAAATAACTCAACCACCATTTTTCCGGATGCCCCGTTTTGTAGCGATCATACCACTTGCAAAGGGGATACAAACCAGCCACAATGAGCACCCAAATCAAATAGGTAAGGGTCAAATTCACGCCCTCCCCTGGCATCACGAACAAAAAGGGGAACTGGTTTTTGGTGGCAAAATCAATCGCCTCCCCCAAGGAATGCCCTCTGGCAAAAAAACAAATCGTCGAAATGAGGTGAATGAGGTAGAAATGGATGAGGTAGTAAAAAAAGGCCGTCCGGCCATAAGTGCGCAAAATATTGGTGACGCCATTGTTCACCCGCTCAAGCCCCGCCAAGATCAGCAAGGCCGGGCCAATCGTCATGCACATGTAGAGGAGGGAAGGTGGATATTTATTGAGATTCAGGAAGGAAAGCACTGTCAGGGTAGCGTTTTTTTGCGGTGCCCAATCTGCCGGGTTGCCATACAAATTCAACAAGCGCAAAGCTACAAATACTAGTACTGTCGCCAATCCAAGCCGGGTCAGGATGCTGCTGCGTGCTGCTGAGGAGTACCGGGGCGAAAAATAAACTCCAGTGCAATACCCCAAAAACATCAGACCCATCCATGGTAGAAATGGATACAAAATAAACAAGCTATATCCCCCGCCCAAAGGGAAAACGCCAGCGCGATGGAAAAACATCCAAACCAAATTGGCCTTAAAACCTTCAGCAGATTCTGGGATATCCAAAAGATTGTGCCCCAAAACGATGACCAACCCCAGCGCCAAAATGACCTTGAAAGGTAAACGCAACAACAAACTCATCACCACCATCGTAATCCCAATACACCAGATGACCTGAAAAACGATCACGTTGTAAAAGGGATTAAACGTAAGGGCAAAGGACATCACCACCCACTCAATGGCGATCAGCCACAAACCCCGCTTGAGCAAAAAAGCGCGCAACTCCTGTGGTGTCTTGCGCAAACTTTGCAAATAAATCGAAGTGCCTGAAAGAAACACAAAAATGGGCGCACAAAAATGGGTGATCCAGCGCGTAAAATACAACATCGGCGTGGTAGTCGTCAAATCCAGCGGGTCAGCAGTAAAAGCGCCGCTGTGAAAATACTCGCGGGTGTGATCCAGGGCCATGATGATCATCACGATGCCTCGGAGCACGTCGATGGATTCGATTCTGTTCTTCGGAATGGGTGACATTGCAATAGGTGGTTTTAGGTCAACAGTAGTCGGTGCAAAATACTGGAAGTTTTTATTTTTTTGCCACAAAGGCTCAAAGACATCAAGCACAAATCCTAAGGATGAGAGGGATTTAGTGTCTTGGTGTCTTGGTGTCTTGGTGCCTTTGTGGCAAAAGGCCATGTCGTTATTGCTTCAAAAATGAGATCAACCCAGGGAAATAATGCTCCTGATCGTCCCACATGCACATGTGCCCACCATTCGGGCACAGCACAAATGATCCATTCGGAAACTGCGTCGACATCCACTTCATGTACTCCGGGTCCATGGTATCGTGGCTGGCCCCAATGACCAGGGTGGGCGTTTTGATCTTGGGCAATTCTGCACTCACGTCCCATTTTTCCAGTTTGCCCGAAATCCCAAACTCACTGGGCCCTTGCATGGAGACGTAAATTTGGGAATTGAGCTTGGCAAAAGTGCGGTTCACCGCATCCGGCCATTCTGCCGAAGGCATACGCAGAATGTGCTGCTCGTAAAAATTGGGGATCAGCAATTCCATGTACCGGGGGT
Source organism: Chitinophagales bacterium (assembly GCA_013298445.1). Taxonomy (GTDB): domain Bacteria; phylum Bacteroidota; class Bacteroidia; order Chitinophagales; family Saprospiraceae; genus Haliscomenobacter. Next base: position 2,333 of record JAAFHQ010000776.1, read on the forward strand.
CGGTATATTTCCCCTGGGCTTCCAGGTCTTGTACTTCCTTCAGCACTTTGGGATCCAGTTGTTTGGCCAGTACATTATCGGCGTAGGCACCGTATTTCGGGCAGCTGGCCATCATGTTGCTCACGATCAATCCCTTGAGGTTTTGCTGGTACTTCAGGGCGTATTGCATGGCCAGGATGCCACCCCAGGAATGGCCCAGCAGGTAGAAGTTGTCTTTGTTCAAGCCGAGGGCCTGCCGCACTTGTTCTACCTCCTCTACAAAACGGGGGAGGTCCCACAAACTGGTATCGGTGGGTTGATCCGAATACGCCGAGCCAAGCTGGTCGTAATAGATGAATTCAATTCCTTCTTGTGGCAAAAAACTTTCAAAAGACTCAAAATACTCATGGGTGCAAGCCGGGCCGCCGTGCAGGAGCAACACCTTGATTTTTGGGTTGTTGCCAAAACGTTTGGTCCATACCTTGAATTCACCCTTGGGGGTTTTGATGGGGATGAGGCGGACTCCACCGGATTTGGGGTTCGCGTCGCTGGCACTGGAGAAATAATCTTCCAGGTGCACATGGTCAGCGGATGGTGTAGCTTGTGGCTGGCAAGCATTTAAAGCAGCGATGAGCAGCAAAAAAGCCAGCGAGGAAATGGGTTGGAGGGCAAATGATTTGAACATGATGTTGAACAATTGATGAAGAAACAAGATAATGATTCTTAACTCCCCTGAATCAGTTCGACATAAAACCTCACCACATTTTTAAAATCCGTAGTGCTGATCCGCTCATTGGTGCCATGGGGCCGTTTGAGGTCTTCGTCGTTCATGCGCACGGGCATGACGCGGTAAACATTGGGAGAAACCTTGCTGAAAAAACGTGAATCGGTTGCACCCAATACCAAATAAGGGGAGACCAGCACATCCGGAAAACAACGCTTGATGGTACGATGAATCAGCCGAAAACCCAAAGTGGCTGTATCCGAAACGGGAGAGGGATTGGTATCGAATTTTGGATTCGATTCAACCGAAATGCGCTCATTGTCAATCGCTTTTTTGACGTGGGCAATCACACCAGCTACAGAATCACCAGGCAAAATCCGAAAGTTAACTTTGGCGATAGCTTCAATGGGCAATACATTGTCCTTTACCCCGGCTTCCAGAATGGTGGGAGCAATGGTGGTGCGCACCGAGGCGTTGCCGGGATTCGACTGCGCCAACATGCTGATGATGGTGGATTTCAACAACCAACGGTTGGCCATGGCCATTTTGGTGCCGAAGGGCATCTCC
>JAAFHQ010000777.1 GCA_013298445.1 Chitinophagales bacterium
CAGAAACGGAACAATCCAAGCTGCCCAGCGACCGCCGGGTGGAATTGTTTGCAAACGGGCAAGACCCCGCTTTTGCGGCACTCTATTTTCAATACGGACGTTACCTGATGATTGCCGGTTCTCGCCCCGGTGGGCAACCACTCAACCTGCAAGGCATCTGGAACGACCAAATGATCCCGCCCTGGAATGGCGCCTACACCATCAACATCAACGCCCAAATGAACTACTGGCCCGCCGAGATCACCAATCTCGCCGAATGCCAGGAGCCTTTTTTTCGCGCCATCAAAGAACTAGCCGTCAATGGTCGCGAAACGGCGCGCAACATGTACGGCAACTCCGGCTGGGTGGCCCACCACAACATGGACATCTGGCGACACGCCGAACCGGTGGACAACTGTGCTTGCTCCTTTTGGCCGATGGGCGGCGGCTGGTTGACGAGTCATTTGTGGGAGCACTACCTGTTCAGTGGCGATCAGCAATTTTTGAAAAACGAGGTATTTCCACTGCTCAAAGGGGTGGTGGAGTTTTATCAAGGCTGGTTGGTCAAAAACGAGCAAGGTTACCTGCTTACCCCAGTTGGTCATTCGCCCGAGCAGAACTTTGTATACGAAGACAACAAACAAGCCACCTTCAGCCCAGGCCCAACGATGGACATGGCGATTGTGCGGGAAGCTTTTGCCCGTTACCTGGAAGCAGCGCAATTGTTGCAATTGAAAGACCCTATGGTGGATTCGGTGCGGCAACAACTGAGCCAATTGTTGCCGTACCAAATTGGCAAATACGGGCAATTGCAGGAGTGGTCTGAAGATTTTGAAGATGGAGATGTACAGCATCGCCACATCTCTCACCTCTACGCTATTCACCCCAGCAACCAAATTACCCAACAAAGTTCGCCAGAATTGATGGCTGCGGTGAAGCGAGTCATGGAGCGGCGGGGAGATTTTGCCACGGGCTGGTCGATGGGCTGGAAAGTCAACATCTGGGCCCGGCTCTTTGATGGCGATCACGCACTCAAACTGATCACCAACCTCTTTAAACTGGTGCGTACCAACGTCACCACCATGCAGGGCGGTGGCACTTATCCGAACCTTTTTGACGCGCATCCACCTTTTCAAATCGACGGGAATTTTGGGGCTACGGCGGGCATTGCAGAGCTATTGCTACAGAGCCATGCGGGTGAAATTCACTTGTTGCCCGCCTTGCCGAAGGCCTGGCATACCGGGAAAGTGAAGGGCTTACGGGCCAGGGGCGGCTTTGAGGTGGATATGGAATGGAAGGATGGGGTACTGCTGCAGGCAACGATCCGGTCGACCCTAGGAGGGAATTGTAGGTTGCGGACAAATACCCAGGTAGGGGTGCAAAATGTGCAAATCGTAAAGGCGAATGGGGAGAATGGGAATCGGCTTTTTGGAGTGGTTGCACCGGGGAAGTTGTTGGTTAAGGAGCCTGGAGTGATTGGGAAAACAACTGTGAATGAGGGGTTTGTAGTGGATTTTGAGACGAAGAGAGGAGGGGTGTATGAGGTGAAGTGAGAGAATGTAATGGATTGTCTATCAAGAGTCTATTGCCTAAACTCAACTAATCCCAAATCCCAACACCCCCCTCACCGCAGGCGGCTGAAACCCCAGCACAATTTCTTCCTTTGCCACACCAGCCTCAAGTAGCTGCTCTGCCACGTTCAGGTCGGTGCCATCGTGTTGAATCCAGATTTTGCCGTCGGAATGGATATCAATGTGCAAAAAACAGCCATAATACCTGCGGCCATCTTTCCATGTATTGTTGAACAAGAGGTAGTGACCACCTACTTCATCCAGAATTTTGATGGTTGCATCGGCAGGCTCATTTGAGTCAACTTCAGCAAACTGCTCGACAATCTGTCTGACGATCAATTTTTTACTTTTTACATCGATTAAGGTATCCATAGCTCAATTTTTTCGAGTTCAGGATTAAAAACCAAGAGTTTTATTCCCAGACGCCTCAAAGTGTTTTGAATAAATGGTTCCAGTAGGAGTTCATCATAAGCTCCGATGGGAAGCGCTATGAATAAAATCCGTGAGGGGTCGTTTTGGTTTAATGCATCCCAATATAATTCATATTTTCCAATGGCGTCATAAAAATCATTGAGCAGAGAAGGGCCTAAAAAACTTTTAACTTCTACCGCTATTTTATTTCCTTCTCTTTCCGCCGTGATTATTTTCTCGGCAGCAAAATCAATGTGAATTTTTCGGGTTAATCCACGGATGGTTAATGGATCATGAGTCACGACCCAACCATCTTGTTCAAGTAAAATTTTAACTAGGTTGTGGTAAATGTCTTTAAACATGTTCGTTTTTGCGTAAAAATACAAATTGTAGCATATTTATTTAATAAAACAACAAATGATTGTAGAGTGAACAAAAACATATTCCTATCACTTCTTTATTTGCGTCCCTAACCACTGCTTTGCCGACTCAATTACCAAATCCACTTTCCCACCATTCAAACCGGCCCCAATTACCTCGTCTGGATGGATTTTTCCGCCATAAACCTCCCGCTCCCGATCCGCATAAATGGAGGTGGTGAGGATAAGCATCGCACCATCGCGCAAGCGAAATTCCTGATTACTGGTTGAAAGCCCAGCGGTTGCTTCGCCGAAACTCCGAGTTTTGGGGCGTTTGCGAAATGCTACTGTCACAACCTCTCCAGAACTTGCTGTTTTTGACCCGGTAAGCACCGCGACCAAAGGCATGCTCTGGCGCAGTTGGTAAGGTGTACCACTGACTTTGGCGTTGATGGAGGTTCCTTCCAGCGCTTGGCCATTCCGATAAGACCAGGCAACCTGGGCCTCTTTTTTATATGGATCAACAAAGTAGCCACAAACGCCTTCGCCTAGCAATGGCCCTATCCCTGCCAGCATGGGCCAACAATTGCCACCCCGGTTGTTGCGCAAGTCCAAAATCCAGGCTTTGGGTTTAGAGCGATCGAGTTGTTGTAGCAAAAGGTGGAGTTGATCGGCGAAATAGGTAGCCGCACTTTCATTCCCACCAAATACAAACGGCATCCGCAGGTAGGCAATTTTACCTTCCAGGATCTCTCCTGTTGTCAATGGCATTGTTTTATAAGCATCTGGATTGGCCACCGCTTTGCTGAGGGATGCCGACATCAAAAAGCTGTGGCGGTCGCCTAATGCCTGCAGGAGGAAGCGAAGGGCTGGATAACAATCTTCGTATGTGCGTGCTGTAGCAGCCATTGTAAAGATTTGTTCTTCCGCCTTGAACCAATTTATTGAATCTCGATGCAGTGCGTTGTTTTTGACAATTTGAATGGCTTCGATTAGGTAGGACTTTAAACTATCTGGGAGAGTTTGAGTACTCGGAGCTTGGAAAAAAACTAAAGGGCCAGCCGGTTCAGCTACAGGAAATTTGTTCATTTCTCCTGCCTTGAAAAAAAACAATGAAAACAAAAGCACAGACGTAAACATTTTGACTATTAATTTGGTGAAAGACAATCACAAATCAATGAAAGATATTCTGACCATTCTATTCCGCCCATCAGGTTTTTTTTAACAACAGAAAAAATAGCAGGACAAAAAAGGTGACATTATCTTGCAATCCAACACAAT
>JAAFHQ010000778.1 GCA_013298445.1 Chitinophagales bacterium
CCTCAAAGCCAAATGTTTTCCCCCTATAAACGCCGAGAAAAAGTAAGCCCCCACAACCATTTCGCCTATGAAAAAGCTTGAATTTTTGACCTTTATCACTTGTGCCTGGGTTTTGTGCCCGCTTAAAACCCAGGCACAAAACACCTACGCCCTCATTGTTGGCATTTCAAAATACAAGGAAATGCCCGCACTACAGTACGCTGATCGTGATGCCATCGCCTTTGCGGATTTTGTCAAAGGCCAGGGCGTACCCGATCAAAACGTCAGCCTCTTCCTCAATGAAGATGCTACCCGCATGAACATCGTGGATGAGCTCTACCGCCTGAGCCGTACCCTGAAACCCCAGGATCGTTTTTACTTCTACTTTGGAGGGCATGGTGACCTCGAAGCCAAAATTGGCTACGAAAACGCCATGCTCCTCCTGCACGGCTCCTTTAAAACTGGTTATTTTCAAGGGAAGGAATTCCTACAACTTTCTGAGCTAAAAACCTGGCTCACGGCCCTAAGTAAAACCCAAACCCAAGTTATTTTTATTGCCGACGCCTGCCACTCTGGAGGTTTGATTGGTGGAAGCGAAGGCAAATCCAAAACCCAAATTGCCTTGCAGGAAAGCTGGTCCAATGTCACCAAAATCCTCTCCAGTCAGGCCAATGAATTTTCACTCGAAGGCCAACAGTGGGGCGGAGGACGCGGGTTGTTCTCCTTCCACCTGGTCAATGGCCTGACGGGGCGAGCCGACGTCAACAAAAACAAACTGGTATCGGTCAAAGAACTCGACGAGTATTTGCGCTACCACGTACGCCGCGAAGCCAGTCCCAATGTACAAACACCCCTGGTGGTGGGCGAGCCCACGCTTGCGCTGTCCAAAAGCAGCGCAAGCGGCCTGGCGCAATTGGCAGTTGCCGAAAAACGCAATTTCCCGGTCATCAGCGCGGTGAATTTTAAGGGCGCAAACCCAATTGAAAAAATGTTGGCCAAGCTGGATACCGGTATTGTTGAGTTGTACAAACGTTTTTCCAAAGCGGTCAAGGAGCGCCGCCTGGCTGATCAGGACAATGCCCAGGACAATGCGCTGCTGCACTTCCGAGCCATGGCGGGGCGAAAAATTCCTGATACTTTGTTGAACATCATGAAGCGCAATTTGGGGGCAGCTCTGATGGAGCGGGAATTGAAGATCATGCAGGATGCCCGTGAAAAAGGGCAAAATCCAGTCAACTATCTAACAAATCTTGAACCCGCCATTCAAAACCTGGAGACAACGGCTAATCTTTTTGGGCCCGACCATTATTTCTACAATTTTTTACAAGCTAGAAAAATGGTGTTGCAATCAATGCGTAGGCTGCCCTTGGATGAAAATATGAATAAACCAGTTGACAAAATATTGGGAGAGCTCAAAGCTTTCCAAAGCAGAAAGGTCGCTTTATTGAAAGAGAGCCTTATCCTTGAACCCAACATGGTATCTACCTACTTGGTGCTTGCCATTACCTATCAGGCCTCTAATCGAGATTCTGCACTATACTACCTCGAAAAAGTAGTTGAATTACTCCCTAACCACCCCGAGGCCTTTATCAACATTGGCCGTACTTATCACAATATTGAATACAAGGATGCAGAGGGCTTAGACGCTCCTCATCCCAGAGCCATCTACTACCTCAAGAAGGTGATCGAATTGGATAGTACATCCAGGATGGCTCACAATTTATTGGCCACCAATTACAAAGCAGTTGGCAAAGACAAAAAATACCGCGACCTGGTTCAGGCGATTTATTACCAGAAAAAATTGCTTGGGTTCATCGAAAAACCGCTTGATACTTTAAAAAAGCTTCAACTGGATCAAACAATAACCAAGGCCAATTTTTTAAAAAACAGCGTTGCAAAAGCCGATTTTTCTCAGCAACTTCGGCATTATGCGTACCTGGCTTATATGTATCAAAAACTGGGCGATACCACACAAGCAAAGCTGTACCGTGGTAAATTACAAACCTATTGCCACGGTATTGGTTCTTACCAAGGTTTTATGAATGTCGCTGGCAGCATTTACCGCATCTTCGATGACTTTGAAGAAGACTTGTCTTTTTTGAATGGGGTTCAAGACTACTATTTGTTGGCACAAAAATGCCTTGAAAAAGACATGGCGAGCGCAGCACACACTGACCTACCCTACATCAAAGTATTGAATTACGAAATCCTCTTGGCAATGGGCGCTCATCACCGCAACATCCAGGCTTACGACCAAGCTGAGTTGTACTTGCAGCAGGCCATGAGTTATTCAATTGACGACTTTAAAGCCGAAAACCAGATGAAACTAACTGGGTCTGCTTCTTATCTGCGGGAAAACCGCATGCTGACTTTAATTGCACCGATGGCTCCAGCGGGTGGCGCAAACAATTTTCATTACCGCATTGATCCTTACCAAGAAATGTTTTTCCTTAATTTGGAGCAATATAAAACCGCAGAAGCCATGCAGTGGTTGGAGAAAGCCTTACAAGTTTCAGTTCGTGAAAAAGGCAATGACACCTCGGGCACGCCCTTCCGCAATGCTGTGCTGGAAACCTATAAAAACCTTGACGTAAACGCCTTCAATGCACTATATGAAAAGTATTTTCCAAAAACAATCGAAAAGAAGTAGGTACGCTTGTTGCTCTACTTCGGTACGTCGCATGCTGGGGCTGTTGCTGTTCTGTTGCTGGGCTTGCACCTTGTTGCATGCCCAGCAACGAGATACCATCAAGAAACCAGCCCCCGCAAACCTTAACCCCTTCATCCTCCCTGGCGACACCTCCGATTTCCTGGACAAATACATCATTTCTGAATTGGAAAAAGTACAATACGCCAAGTACTCGGAAGACTTGAAAAAACAAACCTTACAAAAACTGCTCGAAAACCAAAAACTCCAAAACGTCAGCCTCCAACAAAAACTGCTCAACCAACAAATCAAGGCCGAGGCTGATCGCAAACAAGCTGAGGCTGAGCGCAAAGCAATCCAGGCCAAAGAGGAGCAGGCAGCCCAAAAACAAAAAATCCGTCAACTCAAGGTCAAAGAGCTGAACCAGCGTTTGCAATTGGAAAACCGTACCCGCAATTTTTTGCTCATCGGTGTGTTGCTCCTCACGCTGCTGGGCATTTCCTTGTTTTGGTCCAATCAACAACTCAAAAAACGCAACCGCGCCATCCAAAAACTTTCGGAAGAAAACCTGCTTCAGGAACAGGAGAAGCAACAAATTCTGGCCACCCAAAACGAAACCCTGGAACTCCAGGTAAACGAGCGCACTCAAGAACTGAATCAATCCCTGACCGAACTCAAAGCCACCCAAAACCAACTCATCCAATCCGAAAAACTCGCCTCCCTGGGTGAGCTCACCGCAGGCATCGCCCACGAAATCCAGAACCCACTCAATTTTGTCAACAACTTCGCCGAAGTCAGCGCTGAAATGATCGATGAATTGAAAGAGGAACTGGAAAAAGGGGATTTAGAGGAGGTAAAAGCGATTGCTGAAGACTTACAGGTGAACCTCGGCAAAATCAACCACCACGGTGGACGAGCCTCATCTATCGTCAAAGGAATGCTCGAACATTCGCGGACCAGTTCAGGC
>JAAFHQ010000779.1 GCA_013298445.1 Chitinophagales bacterium
TGGCCGAGCGCCTTGCCCATGGCCATTTGAAATTTTTCATTTTGGCCGCTCAGGCTGGTGGCGCAAAGGGAAAAGGTGATCAGGAAAATTGCGAGATTTTTCATGGTGGTATGGTTTTTCAATTGATTGTTACAAATCATCATTATTGCCCTGGTTTTTCACGAATTTTTCCCCAATGGTCATAATCAAACCCAGGAAAATGAAGCGTTTAGCCGGCGGCAAAATTGGTGAACCCGAAAAACGCCCCTGCTCATCCGGCGTACTGGCAAAGCGGTAACCCGATACCTGCCGAAATCCAGGGACATTGTTGGCAGCCAGGTAAATCACGGTAAAATTGTCCTTGAAGTTGGTGATATAAGACACGGTCACACTCAAGTCCTGAAATACTGGCGTCCGACTACCGTTAAACACTGAACTATTCGGGTCGTTATAAGGCCGCCCCGATTGGAAGGCATATGTGGTGCTCAACATGGTGTTCAACTCATGAATCCAGTGTTTGTACACCACGGCAAAATTGTGCTTGGCGGCAAAATAAGGCGTAGCCTGCACCGGAAAGTCCCGGTGATTGCGCTCCGTATCCAAAAAGCTGTAGGACACATAATAATCTCCATTTTTGATGCTTTTGGAGTCTCGCCAAAACAAATCGATGCCCCGGGCATAGCCGTAGCCTGTGTTTTGGGGTAATTCCGCAGTTGTTTTGAGCAAATTGTGGTAGTTTTTGTAATAGCCTTCCACCCGAAACACGTAGCCTTCCACCTGTTTTTGGTAGGTCAAAATGTAGTGGTCGGCCTGTTCAAATCCTACCGCGGTGCTACGGCGCATTTGGGTGTGCTCGGGCGTTTGGTAGAACTGGCCAAAGGAAAAAGCCAACTGTTCACCCTTGCCCAAAATGTAGGCAGTGGACAGGCGCGGTGCCAAATTCCCACGTCCCAGCAGGCTGGAATGTTCTGCGCGTAGCCCCACTCTGGCCAGCCATTTTTCGCTGAATTTGAGGTCAGCTTCGGCAAAAGTTGCCAGGTAATTGTCCTTATGCAGGGTTTTGAAGGTTTCGCCCGAGGTGTAGTTTTCATCAAAAACGCTCCAGATGTGTTCGGCGCCAAATTTGAGTTTAACCGCTTCGCTGTAGGATTTGGTCAAGGTGAAGCGGGTTTGCGCCGATTGTTGCAGGGTATTGAGCTCGAAGTTCTGGCGGATTTTATCGCGGTTCCAGGTATAGGCACTGCCAACAAAGAGGGCCCAATCTTTAAATACCACATCGCGGTAAGAGGTGTTGAAGTACAGGTTTTCACCGCTCAGTTTAAGGGGCAATTTTTGCTTTTCATCACCATCCACTGCCACGTTCATGTTAAAGCCATTGCTCAAGCCGGTAGCGTAAAATTTAAAGATGCCGGTTGAACTGGTTTTGGTTTTAAAATTGAGTTCGACATTACCCGATTCTGGTGCCTGTTTCCAGTCGAAATTTTGTTTGATCAGTTTAAAATAAGGGCTGAGGTTGCTATAGGTGCCACTAGCGCTCAGGGAGCTTTTGCCCCAGCTTTTTTGTTGTGACAAACCTCCTCCGACTGAAAGCAATTGAATTCCAGTGGTGTTTTGAGTCGCTACATCGCTGCTGTTCAGAATCAGGGCCGAAGACAAAGCCTGGCCGTATTCTGCCGAGTAGCCCCCCGAACTGAACATCATCCCCTTGAACATAAAGGGTGAAAAACGATTGCGAGCAGGTAGGTTTCCAGTCGTGCTGTTGTAGGCGTTTTGGACATATAGTCCGTCGATCAGGGTGCGGGTTTCGTAAGCTGCGCCACCCCGCACCAATAGTTGTCCACTTTCCTGGTTGCGCACTGTCCCTGGTAAGGTCAGCATAGCCCCGGTGATGTCGGCCACTGCACCTGCGGTCAGGGCGATGTCCACCGATTTGAGAATGACACTTTTTTTGGTGTCGCTGGCTTCAAATACCCCCGCTACGATGGTCACTGCATTGAGTTCGTTGACGGTTTCTTTGAGTTTGAGGTTAAACTCTAGATTTTGGCCATTCAACTCCAGCGGCATACTAAGGGTGTCAAAACCGATGTAGGTAATTTGTAAAACCTGTTTCCCTTTTTCCTCGGTACTAAAGCTGAATTGGCCGTCGAGATCGGAAGAAGCTCCATCGTAAGTGCCCAACAGGACAATGTTGGCACCGATGATGCTTTCACCTGTGCTGCTTTTAACGGCGCCCTTGATGGTGATGCTTTGAGCATGAACCAACAAACAAAACAGACCAAATACGACACTGAGTAATCCCTTTTTCATGGCAGTAGGCTCAACGAGCTTGGGTTGAACGCTACAAAGGTGCAGGGCGAGCTGGTCTCTTGAAAAAATAGTAAACTGAAGTGTAGAAGGAGTAAGCTGAGATGTGGGAACTTGGGAGTGAAGTACATTAAATCAAGGTCAAATTTCGTTTTGAGCAAAAACTGGATATGCAATTTCGCCTCTTTTTGCTGGTCATGTTTTTGATTTTTATTTGGGCCTTCGACTGGAACCATCTCCTTTACGGGGACATCGAGCAAAAGCAATTTGATTTTTGGTACGAAGATGAGTTCCTCCCCGAGGCATTTCAAGATACCATCAAGAAAAAGGTTGATTTCAGTACGTATTACTTTAAAAGAGTCCATTATAGCAGCAAGCACTTGCATCCTCAAGGCGTACTGAAACTGGATTACCAAACTTATGATTGCATAGAGGTTGGTGATGTGTTGTGCAAAAAGGCTGGAAGCACAATGGCTACTGTGGTCAAAAAGAATGGGAGAAACCATTCCTTTGAACTGAAATATTGTAAGCTGAAGTTTTTTAAGAATAACGAAGAGGATTTCGAACAATGATTAATGATTTAACCGAGATAGGTATTAGCATCCAACACTACCATGCTCCCCAACTGCCTTAATGAGGTGCCCTTTTTCAGCTGGTTTTGACAAAAAGAGTGTTGGGCTCGTTCCATTGTAGTGATTGGAGGTATCAATAATCAAATCAAGAAACCCGTCGCCGTCAATATCCCCAGCGAAAATGAGGTCAATCATAGCATCATCAAAGCCCGGGCAGGCAACAAGTAAATCCTTCTTCCATTCATTTCTAATTTTGGCCGCAAGGAATAGTCGATAATTCCAGATTTCATACCAAACCCCGTCTTCATCATGCTTTCGTTTATTACCAGCAGCATACAAGCAGTATTCAACACCTAAGTAATTGAATTTAAGTGAATCACCAGGGATTAATTGATGTTTTGGCAAGTTCAATGGTTCAATTTCCCTGTTTTTTAGAAAATCCAGCCCTGCAATCAACATATATGTGCTGTCCTGATTCATGGTTTTTATTTCCCAGCCCGTTTTATCATCCTCAAAATCATCAAGTATTTCATCATGAACCCTTGACGCAGTAATTTTGGTCTCAGCCAAATAAACATTGGATTGATTGTAAAACAAGCCAAACCACTTTAATTGATCCGCTCCAGTCCACACTTCATCTTCATGAAAAATTCCTGTAGTCAGGATTTTAGCTATGAAGTTGGTATCATCAGGAAAATAGAACTCATCGTAGACAATGGTGTCCTCAGGTGATTCA
>JAAFHQ010000078.1 GCA_013298445.1 Chitinophagales bacterium
TTTTGCCTGTGCCATTTTTACCGATAATTGCCGTAGTGTTTACGATTTGGCCTCCAAAAAAGTTATCGTCCCAATTCTCATTTTGCTGAATATCAATAGAAAGTAAATTATTTTTCTTTTCAAAAGAATCCATTATATTGAACTTACCTGAGATTTGTAGTCCCAAATTTTCCTGAAACTGGAAAGCATCTCTAAACCAAATATAAATGAGTTCCATGTTAATAGTTTTGCAGTTTAAACGCTCTCACCTCACCACCATCACCTCCACCCTCGACGCATACCCCCCACTCCGATACACCCGGTGCTCCGCCTTCACATAATCCGCCTCCTTCGCCAAAAAGATATTCGGTACAAATTTCTGTGGATTGCGGTCAATTATCGGGAACCAGGTACTCTGCACCTGCACCATAATTTTATGGCCTTTTTTAAAGACATGATCCGCTTGTAACAAGTCTACTGTGTAAGCATTCACCTCGTTGGGTTTGACGGGCAGTGGCGTTTCAAATCCCTTGCGGAATCGGCCACGCAACACATCTGCCGTCACCATTTGTTGGTAGCCACTCATGCGGCGATTTTTTTCAACCATAGCCGGGTGAACGTCGATGAGTTTGACGATCCAGTCAGCATCGGAAGCGGAAGTTGAAGCGTACAATTGGGCCAACACTTTTCCTGAAATGGTCACGTCATTTTCCAGCACCTCGGTTTCCCAACTCAGCACATCCGGGCGACGGTGTACGAACCGCTGGTCTTCGGTCATCCAGGTAAACCAGCGCGAGCCTGGGCCATAGGTTTGTTCAATCGGGCGGCTGCGGTATGGAACCGGATTGGCCGGATCTGATATAAAAGCATCGAAAAGGTTAGTAGTTGTGGGGGCTGGTTTTTCAAAAGATAACTTTCCATTTGGGTGGAAGTACAAGGCCTGCGGGCTTACTAGTTTAGGCGTCCAGGAGCTGTAGTTTTTCCATTGGTTGGCTCCGGTTTGAAAAATGGTCGCCTCAGCAAATTGTCCATCCCCTTTGCCCTTCAGGTGATAACTGAACCAGGTCAATTGTATGGTTTCCCGAAAGTTTTTGGAAGTAGGTACTCCAAATTGCAGGTTGCCGAGTGAACTTCCTTCTCCGCGCGACCAGCCACCGTGATTCCAGGGGCCAATCACGATGTAATTGAGGTTGTTTTGATCCTTTTTTTCCAGCAGATCATACATGAACAGTGGTCCGGCAAAATCTTCCTGGTCGTACCAACCTGCTACGTGTTGGGTGGGAACCGTCAGTGGGCGGTTTTCAAAGCGGTACAGTAAGGATTGTTTTTTCCAAAAAGCGTCGTAGTTCGGGTGATTGACGAAATTGTTCCAGCTTGGAATGGTGTTTTTAAAGTACTTGGCGTTCACATTGGACAAAGGTCCGAGGCGCAGGTACCATTCATAATTGTCGTAAGTATCAAAAGGGAAAATGGTATCGGTTTTGCCTGCCTCTTCCATGAAGGCATAGTCAAATCCGTAACTGAGGCGAAAGGCCCCGTTGTGGTGCATGTCGTCGTTGATGAACCAGTCGGCTGGAGTAGCTTGTTCTGAAACCGCCTTGAGTGCAGGGTGTGGATCGATGAGGGCCATCATACTGGTCCAACCATCGTAAGATATGCCAAAGATCCCTGCCTTACCGTTGTTGTTGGCGATGTTTTTCAACAACCAATCGATGGTATCATAGGTGTCCGTACTTTCATCAATGCTATTGGGAACTTTGGGATCGCGGGTCATGCGCAACATTTCAAATTTTCCTTCCGACAAATAACGGCCCCTAATGTCTTGTTGAACAAAAATGAAACCTTCCTTGGCCAGCTCGGGTTGACCGCGCTCAGGAAAGGCCGCATCTGCCACTCCATATGGCGTTCGACTGAGCAAAAAAGGCAGGGGTTCCTGGCTTTCTTTGGGCACAAAAATGACCGTATGCAGTTTTATGCCGTCACGCATGGGAATCATGACGGATTTTTTTTCGTAGCGGGATTCTGGAATGGATTCCTGAGCCCATGTATTAAAACCAATAAGTAGACTAAGCAGGAGGAATAAATAAGGTTTCATTGGTGTTGGATTTGAGCTCAATATACCAAATTCTCCTTAAAATAATCCAAAGCCAATCCCTTCTAGCGCTCAATAATCAAAAGCAGCCTCCCATTCTTTTTTCAATAACTTTTGCAATTTGGGCATTTCAGTGCAAGCATTTTCGTAGCCCAGGTTGAATGCTTTATCAATGGCTTTGCGGTCGAGCATACCAATGGCCTCGATGCCGGGAGGCGCAAACAAGAAATGGCAGGAAGCCAGTTTCGGTTGCACAATGGCGAACCGCGACAGATCCATTGCACGCATGGCTACTTGCATGGAACTTTTGACATCACTTCCCTTGATTGGGGAAATGGGATGCACATAGCTACCGATCAAAAAATTGCATCGCTCTTGCAGTGGCTCCAAGGGGAAGTTGTTCATAATGCCTCCATCGGCGTGCATGGCACCATCGATCATCATGGGTGAAAAAACGGGTGGCAAGGAAGCCGAAGCCAACAACACATTGATGAGTTCTCCACTGTTGTGCACCTCCCAATCCCCTTTCTCCAGATTGGTGGTGGTGACAAAAAGGGGCTTCTGCAATACTTCAAAAGCATCGCCAGGGAAGTGTTTTTCAAAAATGGGTCGGAATTTTTCGGAATCAAGCAGGCCCGGTTTGGATGTGGAGTAGTAATAAATGCTAAATAGTGGAGTAGACTTAAAAAACTCCAAACCCTCTTCAGGGCTATGACCTGCGGCAATCAAAGCTCCTGTCAAGGCCCCTGCGCTGGACCCTGCAATACAATCAAAATTTACTTCGTGTTCTCTGAGGGCTTTGACCAGCCCCAAATGGGCCATTCCTTTGATGCCGCCGCCGGATAATACAAGGCCTGTGTTTAACATAGTGGGCAAGTTTTGGGTGATAGAATTGTGAGAGAAGTTAAACGATTTTGAGGTGGGATGCAAGTATGAGGGGAACTCAAAGAATGATTTTTTTGCAAAACATTCTCAAAGCGACATATTAGCACAAAGGACACCAAGGCAACACAAAGGACACTAAGTTAGACGTTGACGACGCTTTACTTTGTGTCCTTTGTGTTGCCTTGGTGTCCTTTGTGCTAATATGTCGCTTTGGTACAGTTCTTTAGTGAATTTAAACGATCACCTTATCCGATACCGCAGCCCCAAATCCACCCACCTAGGCTTCAACAACAAATCACTTGTTTTGGTGAAGTGTTGCAAAGACTGCCGATAGCCCAAGCTAGCACTCCAGCGCGTGGCGATACGATAAGATAAGGTACCATGGGCTGCCATCCCAAAAGAATGGAATTTGTTTTTGGACAAATTATTGGCTTCGGTTTGAAAGGAGTTGCCCGCAGTATCGGTAAGTTGTAAACTACTTTCCACATTGTCAAAAAGGGTACTACGCAAATATTGATCCCCCAGCTTGATCCCGCCCAGATACTGAAAATCCCCCCCTAAGGCAAGGCCAAAACGTTTGCCAATGGGGTGATACAAAGACAGGTTTAGGTTGACAAATTGCAATTGGATATTCGATACAGACAGGGTGCTGTTTCTGCCCACGGAAATCGCCGTTACAGGTTGATCCTGGGAAGCCAATTTGACGGATGTATAATTTTGTCTGCCGGTGGCAGTATCCAATTGAATACTTTGAAAACCTACTTTGGTTAGTTCGTAACCCAATCCAGCATGTAGGCGCATCCGTCCAATCGGTATTCCAGTCAATATTCCTGCCTTGTACCCACTCAAACCACTTACCCCCGAAGCCAACTGGGTGCCTGCTTCAGCCCACCACTCCAGTTTTTGCCTGGCTCGTTGGGGTTTAATGCTGACTTTTTCCGATTCCGCTAAGGGTAGATTCAAGTCCGATTGACGGGTGGTTAAAACTTCAGCGGCACTCCATCTTTCAACAGAAATTTCATCCTTTGAAAAATGAATTGGTTCCTCTGAATTGAGGCTGAGGATACTCACTCCATCTTCAGCTTGGGTGAGCGGAGTAATCGTTTCATTTTTGAAGCCATTGACAGCTTGCAAATCACCTGGTGAAGCTGATTGTTTAGCAAGTCCGTGGCGATATTGGAGCATCTGCTTGTCTGTGATCAATTTGTTCTTGCCCGTTTTTTGCGATTTTTCTGCTCCACGAGCTGGGGCCAATGCAGCAATGGCTTCAATTTTTCTATCGGCTTGCTGCACAGGCGCTGATGTTGGCTCTTCGGGGTTGGTTTTGCTGTGTTTGTCAGCATGTTGTACAGTGTGCTTTTCCCCCTGTGCTATAATAGCTTGGTTTTGCTGTGGTTTTTCTTCAGCAACGGGAATTTTACCCTCCAATAAAGTATCACGGCCCAACAACACACACAATCCGAGCGCAGGCAGGAACCACAACCAAAAGGCTCCCCGACGCTTGCGCTGCGGCATTTCCCGATCCAATAGCTTGTGCATTTCCTGCCAGGCGTGATCGGCGAACAAATCCTCGTGTAAATTATCCCGCATAGTTCCGTTGGTTATTGAGTTGACGATTGATCATCTCTTTCAGTTCTTTTCGTGCGATGGAAAGGTACCATTTGGAAGTACCTTCACTCATGTTCAGTAATTCGCCAATTTCAGCATGGGTATATCCTTCAATTGCGTACAAGCGGAATACCCTTTGGCTGACTTCTGGCAATCGATCTACCAGGCTCAAAATGTCTTCCAGGTACAAATTGGACAAAGCGGAGGAGCGGGTTGGGGCATCTCTTCCATCTAGTTCCAAAAAGTCAAATTTACGGGTGCTGTTTTGCCTAAAATAGTCAGACAAGCAGTGAAATACTACCCTGCGAATCCAACCTTCCAGAGACCCACTAAAGGTAAAGGTGTCGATTTTTTGAAAAACCTTCAGGAAACCATTGTTGATGATTTCCAGTGCTACATCTCGGTCTTCAGTATAGCGCATACACATCCTCAACATCACCGGAAAGTACTGCCGGTAAAGGAGCTCTTGATAGTAACGGCTGTTGGCCGCACAGCCTGCTACTATCTCTTTTTCGGTATGTTGTTGCGGGTTTTGCGCCATGTTTCTAGTCCTTGGTGTGCTGTTTTGATCTAATCGGCACTTCGGCTTCACTTCGACTTCGCTCAGTGAACGGCTCAGTGACCGGGGTTGCCGAGCGGAGCCGAGGCATCAAAACAGTAGACCCATTTTTAACACCCATCGATTCAATTTGTAGTCATTTTCTCTGCGCCAGCGGCTGGATTCCCACCAATCTTCAACCAGAGTGGCCCGCTGGTGCCAGTAGCCAATCTCGGTGGAAAAGCGGGTAGTTTTAGCATTGTGCCAAACGACACCTAGTGCAGGGTGAATTCGCCAACCTCCTTTGAAAAAGTAGGCTTCCGTTTGTTTGTCAGCCGACCAACCCACACTGTAGCCGCTGTCCAGTAGTGCATAGGCTCGGTGGCGTCGCTCAGGTTTGTTGTAGTACCTGATTTCAGCTACAACAGGAATGAGTCGATCAGAAATTCCTCCGAACATAAAATTTAACCCGGTGCCCAAACCCACTCCCAATCGGGGCGTCATTTGCATGCCAAAACTATATTCAAAACCCAGGCCAGATCTGCTGTTCGCGGTTGTTTTAACCCCAAACGGCATAAACAAAGCGAAATTATTGTAAAAAGTCTCCGCTTGTAAAAAAGGCTTTTCAGGCTTTTCAGTTTTCAAAAAGTACTTCAAATCCGTGGTGTGCGCTCCGGCTACGAACTTATCCAGAAGTTCAAAAGGGATTCTCATCAAAATTCCTTCATCCGTGCGGAAGAGCATGGTTTTTCCCAGTTCGTAAAACTGAATTTCGCCCCAAATTCTTTTTCCTGTTTTTAAGACGACCAAATCCTGCTTAGGTATCTTGCTTTTGCCTTCAAGTTGGGTTTTATTTTGCCCATCAACACTAGAAAGCATCAAAAAGAACAGCACAAATAGGTAGGTGTACTTCATTGGCTTTATTTTTTTGCCACAAAGACGCGGAGATTCAAAGCAATAAGGCCTTTAGTTCCACGTCTTTGTGGCTACAATTCATTATTTCGAAACTTTCAACACACTCAATCGCACCAGCTTCTTTGGATTGGAATAATCGTATTGATAAATTCCGTTTTTTCCAGTAATTATCGCCAACCCTTGTTTTTCCAATGCGATGACGTCAAAGGCATCAAAATCGTCCAGATGAGACAATTTGTTTTTGTCTATCGCAAAATCATCTTTGGCATCAAAAACCTTCAATCCTTCATCACTATCACAAATCATCAACACATCACCTGTGATTGACAAACCAATTGGCTTGTGGAGGGGGTAAGATGTGAGCAATTTGGGTTGGGTGATCTCCGTAATGTCCAACACGTCCAATTGATTGTTGAAGCCCTGACAAACTGTGCCTTCCCGCAAGGTGACGTAAGCCCGGTTGCCTTGAGCCACAACGGGGTCACAAGCTCTAGCGTGTTGGAAGTTGGCCAAAAACTTGGGGGACTCGGGGTCCGTTGCATCAAATATCTGCATGCCATTCATGCCACCGATGAAAAGTTTATCATCGTATGGAAAGATGGTCTCAATTTCCCATCCAATAACTGCGGTGCTAGCCAGTTTGGGCGCTGTTGCATTCAACAAATTGAACACTCGCAAGTTAGAATGATCTACAGTGTACAAATGGTTTTCGGTGATGGTAAATCTTGCTGTTGAACCACCAATACCTACCGTAGTTCCACCTGGAGCGCCTACTTTTGAACCACTGGCGCTGTTTGAGCTTAATCTGATCGCGGCATCAGCCTGCAACCACATATCTCCACCTCGGAAAAATACGATCCCGCCCTGGTCACATGAAGGAACACTTTCGGTAGTTTCCGTCTCTTTATAGGTTACCAAATAACCTTTTTCTGGATCCATTCCATAATTTGGAAATGCATCTTCTACCCGGCCTGCGAATTTGGGGTTCGCGGGATCTTCAATGTTGATCATGACCAAATCTACCCAACTATCGGCGTAGAGGATGTTGTTCCGCACCGCCATGTCGATATTGCCAAGAATGGGCAGGAATGACACGGGTACAGGTGCTTTGGGATTGCGATTGTCTACGATATGTAGCCCTTCTTCGGGTTCATTGATGATCAGATAACCTTCGTAGACGTATATTTTTCCTGCGTTTTTGATTGGTCTGGGTGCTTCAGGTACAATGGTTTTGCGCAATTCTTCAGTTCTGATGTATTGCGGATCATACCGAATGTAGGTCGTTGAGGTTTCACAGGAATCCTTCAAACAACTGGTCAGCCCTGTCATCAACAACAGTCCCAATAGTCCAGTGAGAAAATGTTTACGTAGCATCATGTCAGGTTTTTTGCTCGGCCTTGGATTCCACTCAGTTGAAATCCGAAGTCGATGAGTAATCAGGAATTAAAAATGCAAAGTAGCTACTTCAATTTCGGAAGACGGGACAGACTAGAAAGAGGTTGGTAAATTGTAGATTTTTTTCCAAAAACCCACCTAATTTTAAATCGATTGGCGGAGAACTGGTATAAATTCACAAGAAAAAAAGGCTTGTATGGAATCAAACAAGCCAATTGAAAATAAGATATTAATGGTCTAATCTTTTTACATTAGTAGGCCAGCGAAGCCTTCAGATAACGGTTAATGCACGATCAGTTTTCGCGAAATCGCACCTTTTTCGCCCTTCAACCACAAATGGTAAATGCCAGCAGGAAGCAAAATGGGATTAAACAAATAATCATTGTTCCCGACGCTGGTCTGGATTTTTTGTTGGTGAACCACTTCACCTAAAGCATTGGCCAAAACTGCATTCAAAGCCATATTTTCATCCGCTTCAAACCGCAAACGAATGGATTCACCTGCTTGAATGGGATTGGGATAAAGTTCGAGTTTGTGGATTGTTTCCAACAAAGGTACTCCCGTAGTGGATTGATTGATGGTAAAGGAGCGGGCGGTAGAATAAGACTTGCAGGCATACATGGCATTGAAGGGCCGGATCCGCCAGTAATAGGATCGAGTGCTGCTCAAGTTTGCTACCTCTAATGCGGTATCTCGGGTAATGCCCCGGTACACTACAGTCCCAAAATTGGCCAATAAACTTACTTCCAGCAAATAACCACTAGCGTTTTCTGCGTGGTTCCACTGAAACATAATTTTCCGGTTGTAAGAACTCACCACCACTTTGTTGCCGGGAAATTGAAGAATATCTCCTACTGGTTCTATGTTTTGGCAAGGTGCGGTTGGCATAAAATAGTGGGGCAATGCCTCTCCCAAATAGCTGTGCATGGCTCCAACCTGGCTAGGTGAAAAACGATTGGCGCAGGTTCCCAAAGAATAAGACATGATCAAGGAGCCGTCCGAACAAAAGTAATTTCCATCTGGATCCATCTGTTTGATGACGCTGATACCTTTGCTGTCACATTCCCAACGGCCAGATAAGTAGTCGGAAGGTGTATCACAAAAGCCGTCACCAGCCAATCCACAATTGCTACCATTTGACATTTCCACTTCAACACCCATCTTGGTCTCATGTGGGGCAGGTTTTGAAGGATCGACATTTTCCATTTCCCAACCATAGAAGGTATGGGGTAAGGATAAATAATGCCCCATCTCATGGGCCCAGTTGGCGTCTTTTCCATTCGTACAGTCATTGCTGAGTACGACGGCCATACTTTGTCCGCCAGGCATGTAGTTGTATCCACAAGCGTCCATGGGATCGCGTACAAAGTAGACATTTACTGTTTCTGGCACATTGTAGCGAGAAAACAAATTGGGAATTTGTGGAAATGTGGTTTTATCGTGGTCAAAAAGGATGCTGTTGTTGATGTATTGAATATCTCCTTTGACAAAAAACTGTAGTCCGGTGAGTGCATACTTTTCATTGAGTGAGCACAATGCATCCAAAATGATGTTGCCCCCAATGTACTCCTTACCTTCATCAGTACCAACCACGTGAATCGTCATGGCGATGTATTTGTTCTCGTCAGAGCGTAGTTGTGGCGTTCGCTGTCGTTTTTGAAACTCGGTCAGCCAGCTGGATTTAATTGCAGGAGTGGCACAAGGAATGAGTGGTTGGGCTTGTAAAAACAGGCATCCCAACAGGATAAAACAGAATGGTAACGTATAGCGTACAAAACGCATACAGGGGGGTGTTAAGTGGTGATGTAAACTAGTGTCTCTCAAAAAGCTCTTAAAATCGAGGGTGAAGCTAATAATAATCGGGCGAATTTGAAAGTTTTGCAAAAATTCAGTAAATCTTTTGTCCGCAGCCGAACATTGCAGAAATAATTCCCTAATATTGCGGGGAATCCTCAAAGGGCGGTTTAATTGGGCTTTTCTGACCGTTTAAACGTCCTTTACACCTTCAAATCCGTCAATTTTAACTTTCATAAAAGAATATAAAATGAGCAAAGTAACCGTTGTTGGCGCTGGTAACGTAGGAGCTACCGTAGCCAACGTACTGGCACACCGGGACATTGTTAAAGAAATCGTATTGTTGGACATTCAGGGCAACATGGCCAAAGGCAAGGCTCTGGACACCTGGCAACAAGCCCCTATCGATTATTACAGCACCCGCCTGCGAGGTACCGATAATTACGCGGATACTGCGGGTTCCGACATCGTGGTGATCACTGCTGGGGTTCCCCGCAAACCCGGGATGAGCCGTGATGATTTGATTTCGACCAACGCCAAAATTGTCAACAGTGTTACCCGCTCCATCCTCGAGCACACCAAAGCGCCCATCATCATTGTGGTATCCAACCCACTGGATGTAATGACTTATGCTGCTTACAAAACAGCAGGTTTGCCAGCTACCAAAGTGTTTGGTATGGCGGGTATTTTGGATACGGCCCGTTACCGTGCTTTTTTGGCCGAAGCTTTAAACGTTTCTCCTAAAGACATCCAGGCAGTCCTGATGGGTGGTCACGGCGACACCATGGTGCCACTGCCTCGTTATACCACTGTGGCTGGTATTCCAGTTACCGAACTGATCGATACCGACAAGCTCAACGCAATCGTGGAGCGCACCAAAGTAGGTGGTGGTGAACTGGTAAACCTGATGGGAACCTCCGCTTGGTATGCTCCAGGTGCTGCTGCTGCTCAAATGGTGGAAGCTATTGTAAAAGATGAAAACCGCATCTTCCCTTGCTGTGTAAACCTGAGTGGCCAATACGGCTTGAAAGATACTTTTGTAGGTATTCCTGTCAAATTGGGTAAATCCGGTATCACCGAGATGATCGAATTGAAACTGGATGCCGATGAAATGAAGTTGTTGCACGATTCTTCCGTTGCTGTGAAGTCGGTAATGGACGTGTACGACAACATGGGGCTGTAGCCCTCAGCTGTCAGCAATGAGCGATCAGCAATCAAATTGGTGCTAAATTCGAACTTGTTCGATCACCCACCTGATTGCTGATCGCTCATTGCTGATCCCTGTTGAACCTTTTCCGCTCTCCTTTGTTATCAAGTAAAATTTTGTTTTATGCTTTCTGTTGAAATGCAAGGAGAGATTCTTGATCAAATGATCACCAATACTGGAGATAGCTTGGGCAAAACAGCCGCTAATGCTCCAGTTTTGCTTGTCTTTCTCCGCCATTTTGGCTGTGTTTTCTGTCGGGAAGCACTATCCGATATCTCCAAACGCCGCAAAGAAATTGAATCAACCGGAACCAGAATTGTTTTTGTCCATATGACAGACAATGATATTGCGGAGCGTTATTTTTCCCGTTACAATTTAGAGGACGCCATTCACATCAGTGACCCGGACTGTACATTCTACCGCGCCTTTGGTTTGATGAAAGGCAATTTTAACCAGCTTTTTGGCTTGCATTCCTGGATCAGGGGATTCTCAGTGATGGCAGCAGGCCATAGTGCTGGACCTCAATTGGGGGATGGTTTTCAGATGCCCGGGGTTTTTGTGATCCAGAAAGGTGAAATCCGGGAAAGTTTTATCCACAACCTTTCCTCTGACCGCCCCGATTACGAAGAGCTGCTCAAATGTTGTGTCCTGGATTAATTCAGTACCTCCCCATTTTTTTCTTATCTTCGATAAACCGAATACCCCTGCTTTGGTGTTCCAATTACTTTAGAATCTGTTTAGGGCTATTCTGCCTAAAATTTTCACAACCCAGAGTCCAATGATTGGATGGAAATTTGGTGAATATCAACCCGGCGAACAAGGAGGAACTCCCTTCGAAAAGTTGCTCAAAATATTTCAGGAATTGTTGCTGTACACTTCAGGCGACGTCAACGAAGCCATGTCCTGGTTGACGGAACTGGACAAAGAATACAAGCTAACAGATGAGAACTATGGCATCGCCGACTTTTTTCAAGACCTGATTGACAAAGGGTACCTGCGCCAACCCGATGAGAAACAAGGTGGTTTCAGCATCGCCGCCAAAATGGAAATTGCCTTGCGGCAAAAAGCCCTGGAAGATATTTTTGGCAACATCAAAAAAGCCAAACAAGGCAATCACAGCACCAAATCTGAAGGTCGTGGCGATGAACTCACTGCCGAACTCCGGCCATATGAGTTTGGAGACCAACTGGACAAGTTGGCCATTTCCGAGTCACTCCGCAATGCCCAGATCAACCACGGCATTGAAGAATTCAAACTGGCGCACGAAGACCTGGAGGTGCACGAAACCTTCTACCAGAGCCAAACCAGCACTGTATTGATGATCGATATTTCCCACTCGATGATCTTGTACGGTGAAGACCGCATTACGCCCGCAAAACGGGTGGCTATGGCCCTTTCTGAATTCATCACTACCCGTTACCCCAAAGATACCCTGGACATCATCGTATTCGGCGACGATGCCTGGCAAATCGAAATCAAAGACCTCCCCTACTTGCAAGTGGGGCCATATCATACCAACACTGTAGCTGGCCTGGAATTGGCGATGGACATCCTGCGCCGCCGCCGCAATCCCAACAAGCAGATTTTTATGATCACGGATGGGAAACCAACCTGTATCAAAAAAGGGAAGAAGTACTACAAAAACAGCTTTGGTATTGACCGGAAAATCCTGACTCGTACGCTGAACCTGGCGCAAAGTTGCCGGAAATTGAGCATTCCGATCACCACTTTCATGATTGCGCGGGATCCTTACCTGGTCAAATTTGTGGATTCGTTCACTCGGGCGAACAACGGCAAGGCTTTTTACAGCAGCCTGGATGGCTTGGGTGAGTTTGTGTTCCGGGATTACAAAACGAATAAGTCAAAGCGCGCACGCTAACTTAGGTGTCCCTTAAGTGCCTTAGGTTTCTTAGGTGGTGAAATTTTGCCTCGCTTCGCAAGGCTTTTCTTTTTCACCACCTAAGAAACCTAAGGCACTTAAGGGACACCTGAGGAAGTTACACGTTGAAACGGAAGTGCATGATGTCCCCATCAGTCACCACGTATTCTTTACCTTCCACGCCCATTTTACCCACTTCTTTCACCGCAGGTTCTGAGCCGTATTTGATGTAATCGTCGTATTTGATCACTTCGGCGCGGATAAAGCCTTTTTCGAAATCGGTGTGGATTACTCCAGCTGCTCCTGG
>JAAFHQ010000780.1 GCA_013298445.1 Chitinophagales bacterium
AGCACGGTGGCCAAACGCTGCCGGGCGGTGGCGGTCAACACCTCATTGGGGTTTTGCAACAAGCCCGTACCACTGACAATCCAACCACCGGGCACGGTGATGCGTACATCAAATTTGCCGAAGTTGTTGTAAAACTCGGATGGGCCCAGGTAGGGGCTGGTTTCCCAGCCGCGCAGGTCGTCGTATTTGGCCAGGCGTGGATACCATTGGGTGGGTTGAAACAACCTGCTGTCAAATCGCTGGGTCATGCGGTGGCCACGCCCGTTGGGGCCGCCGGGCAATTTGGTATGCCATTCAATTTCCAACTCAGCGGTGGTTCCAGCTTTAATCGGGTCAACGAGGTTGATGGTGGCTATGGTCTGGGTAAGCCCAAAGA
This sequence comes from Chitinophagales bacterium, assembly GCA_013298445.1. Taxonomy (GTDB): domain Bacteria; phylum Bacteroidota; class Bacteroidia; order Chitinophagales; family Saprospiraceae; genus Haliscomenobacter. The sequence goes on from JAAFHQ010000780.1 coordinate 377, forward strand.
TGCTCACTTTTGTCGAAGTACCACCTCCACCGGGGCGGCCCATACCACTTGCCGCCTTGAGATCGGCGGACTGGCCTGCTACCTTCAAACTGGTCAAAACCATACCCTCCGTAGCCTCCGCAGGTACGGATGCACCGCGCTGGGCTTCGGCGCGAAAGAGGTTGTGGTCCAGGCGCAACACAACCGTTTTCAGGTCGTCCTTGCTGTTGTTGTGCAGGCTGATTTTTTCTGAGCCCGTGATGGTTTGGGTGGCAGGGTCGAGACTGGCCTGAATGGTGTAGTCGGCTTCTAATTGCCAGTAGTTGGGCCCGGGCTTGCCTGAAAAGTCGCGCGTGCCCGCCTCAAAGGCTTTGCGGATGGAGTTGGTCATGGGCACATCGAGCCGGATGGAACGGGTTGTCGTTTCGAGGGTTTTGCGGAGGGGTTGTTGCGCTGATACAGTTGTGGTGCTAATCAGCAGGAGCAGAAGGGTAATTTGTTTGAGCATGGTTCGTGTTTGGTTAGGAGATTTGAGGGCTAATTTAGGGATAATTGTTGGGAATGGGAGGGGGCACCATTATCGAGGGGGCTTTTTGTTTTGGCTGATAGTGCCTCATTCCTTGCTGTTTATTTTATCAATCGTTTATAAAAATTTCGATTCTGAATGTAATTAATAATGTTCTGTTTGTCAGGTATTGAGTTTTTATCAATGAAATAGATTGTCCAATAATGAGGAAGGTTTCTATCTGGATAAACATTGCTTATTGGAATGTTATAAGCTAGTCTATCCAACGAAAAGGAAGCAACCCAATTTCCATCGCCCAATTTCTTTATTTCTAGCTGGTTGATTGCATTGTCAAATTTAGGTTTAAACGACGTTTTGTCAACGAGTTTTATTAAAATATCCTCAGAGGCTTTAAAAAAATTTTCAAGTTTATCCGAACAGATCAATTCGGTTATGATCAATCTCATTGCCTCTTCAGGTTTGTTTAAATTTTGCAATACCTCAGCCTTCCATGCCAATAGATACGCTTGTCTTTTACTCACATTCGATGCGCTACCCTCAAATCCCCAATAACGATATAGCGTGTCTGCTTTTTCCAACCATTGTAAGACTTCAGTATAATTTGAATCTAGTTGATACAGTCCTGCAAGTGCTACTGCTGCTTTGTGCTTGTAATTGGTATGAGGCTCCATCAACGAGCCTGTTTCATCATTATCCTTTAAATCAGAGGCAAGTATTTTCCTGTACCAGTCTCTTGCTTTATCGTAATTCTTTATTTGCCAGTATATAGTCGGAATATTAAAAAATGCGTTGCCGTAAACATCAGAATGAATACCCATTTTATTGTCAACAATTTTTGTCCAAATGATAAGTGTAGAATCCAGGTTGCCTTTCTTGTAAAACTCAAGCCCACGATTAAAAAGTTTTATTCCAACTGTATCATCTGGCGTCTGTCCAAACAAATGAAAAGGTATAGTTATAAGTATCGTAATGATTGTATTTTTCATATTAATGAGTCGTTGTGAATAGTTGCCAGTGTGGCGTATACATTTTAGTGAAAATAAATCAAGCACTTCAAAGCCCCAAAACATTAGCCGTTTTTAACTTTATTCAGCGTCGCAAAACCGTGGTCAGCTACTTTGCTTTGCGCCCCTCCCCCAATGAAACGTCACATACAGCAAAGCGATGGTCACCAGGATTTGTAAAATGGTGAAAACATTTGCCGCAACTGCTGCCAGGGGATTTAGTTTAGGCCCTTCCGGCCCTGACTCCGGTATCATCGATAAGGGCGGGTATGCTGTCCAACCGAAATTGGTGCCAAGCATTACGATTGATTTATTGACAAAAGCAAGCAGAGTGATTAAACCAAGACCTATCAGCAACAATAGGATATTGGGAATTTTTCTACTAAACTTCTTGCGACTCTCTTTGATAAAAAAGAGCAAAAAGGCTACCAGAAGAAAAACTGGCGGAACGATTGTTGTCGTCGAAAGGATGATGTAGGTATCGGATCTTTGCGGGGCTATTATTGCCCCCCGGACGTCCCAATCGAACACGAGATAGCAAATAAGAGCGGCCACAATAAAGGCAATGACCAACCAGAGGAGTTCAGTCAAAATTGGTTTACGTGAGTTCATGCTACTAAGGTTTTGTTTTATTCCTCCAACACCATCACCCAGCCGCCGCCTGGAGCCAGTTTGATCGGCAAGGTATCCCCAGCCTTCACCTTCCTCTGCAATTCCCGCAACACGTAATCCGATCCAAAGCGGTGTGCATTCACCCCATCTGCACAAATGGTAGCCCGGTAGGTTTTTCCTTGGGGCAAAAAATCCAGTTTGACTGTGGTTTCGTAAGGCGTCCAATCATTGATGGCTGCCAGGTACCAACGTTTGCCGTGGCGACGGGCCAACACTAGATGATCGCCCAATTGGGCCTGCAAAACCCGGGTTTCGTGCCAGGTAGTCGGGAAGCTGCCCAGCAGGTCCATGTATTCTGGTTCCAGCCAGGCTGCCGAGGGGTTGCCGCTGAACATTTGCAAGGGACTTTCGTACACCAAAAACAGCGCCAGCTGATGCGCACGAGTCCCTTGCGTCATCACTTTTTCGGCAATGGGTCGAAAGGTCTTTTTGGACGCATTATCCAGGCCACCCGGCTCATAGTCCATGGGGCCACTCGGCTGACGGATAAAGGGCAAGAGCAAGTCGTGATCGGGCGTGACACTTTCGCTCCAGATGTTGAACTCCGAACCCAAGGCCCCTTCGCGGGTGATCAGGTGCGGATAGGTGCGTTGCATGCCCGCAGGTTTGTACGCCCCGTGAAACATCACCATGACCTTGTACCGGGCCGTTGCTTCGGCAATGCGTTCGTAAAAATTGACCATGTACTGATCGTCGCGATCCATAAAATCGGTCATGATGCAACGTACTCCCCAGCGCTGAAACTGCCGCATGGCACTGTCCAGTTGCCGATCCAGGGTCATGGAAAGGGTCCAGAGGATCAGGCTCACGTTTTTTTTGCGGGCGTAGTCGGCAATGGTATCCAAGTTCATACCCGGGCTGATCTTGAACAGGTCTTTGACATCACTCCACCCCGCGTCGAGCATGACGTATTCCAGGCCAAAACGGGCGGCAAAATCGATGTAGTACTTGTATGTATTTGTATTGATGCCCGCTTCAAAAGGTACATTGTACAAATTGCTGCCAATGATCCATTCTTCGGTGCTGGTGCCAG
>JAAFHQ010000781.1 GCA_013298445.1 Chitinophagales bacterium
ATTGCTTTGAGCGGCTGTAGATCACCGCCTTCCTCCAGCCCCGAGCTGTTGTTTTTGGCTCCATTGCCAGTACCTTGCCGCACGGTAATGGTATAGGAATAATCCTTGAGCGTTTCGTACTGTCGAGATTCGGCGTTGAAAAAGGAAAACTCCGGTTGGATGCTGAATTTTCCGGCCTTTTTGGGCATAATCAGGTATTCGATGGTCTTGCGCGATACCCGCAGGCCAACGGTTTCGCTGGCTTCTTCACTGATCGTTTTGGGGTCGTACACGTCAAAAGCCTCGCCCAGGTTGAGTTGTGGGGCACGGACCCGTTTCATGTCACCGTCGCCGGTGAGGGTCAGGCGCAGGGTCAGGGCATCGTCGGTAGTTACTTCGGTGCGGTTGATGACGCTGCTCATGTTGAAGATGCCAACACCGCCGCTGAAGCTACCTGGTGCACCAGAAGGAAGTGGCTTGACCAGTAGCGACACGGCCTCGGTGCGCAGGGGTACCCGTCGAATTTCGGCGCCAAAAGTGAGTCCAGTCAGTGGGTCAGGACTGCCACCTGCTACCACTGCGACCTGCAAGGTTGCGGGCTCAATATTGAGTTTGCCTTCTTTTTGTGGATACAGGGCAATGCTGCGCAAAATGCGGGTATTGTAGCGCACACCGCCCACAATTTCTTCTTCCATGTGGGAATCGGGGTGCTGAATGTCTTCTACATAAAAGCCTACGTAGTCGGATTCTTCAACAAAATTGAAATTTTCCAGATCCACCCGGGTATACACCTTGTAATCGAGTCGGACCTGCTGACCCAGGTAGGCTTCACCAGCGTTCAAAATGGCTTTGACGAACAATTCCTCACCCTTTTGAACTTTGCTTGTCTTGCCTACATTTTCATTTTTTACCACATCCACAGTCACGCTGTTGCTGCGCATAATTTTGCCATTGACCTCCATGCTGGCTGGACCAAAAGTAAAAGTGCCTACTTTTTTAGCCTGCAAAGCATAAGAAAAAGACATTTCACTGGACATGCGCCCATTGACGATGGTGGTACTGGCACTGCGGGAAGGGCCAGAAACAAGGGCAAAAGCAGTACCAAAAGATGGAGCTTTAAAATTGGTGCCTTCGGCATTGCTCAGCGCAAAGGTGATTTCAAAAAAACTACCTTCGAGCACCTGCTTGGCGTCGGCAAAGGCCCGGAATTCTGGTTTGTCGCGTTGAGCCCAGCTTAAAGTAGTACAAAGCAGGAAACTGAATAAAAGGCTAATCGTTCTAAGTAGGCTCATGGATCTTACAACTTGTAGGTTTTGCGCTTTTTCTTGGGGTCTTCGGTTGGTTGAGGGACGGGGTTGCCCCAATAATCGCGAAGACCGGGGAGATCGCGAAGGGAGGGGAAACTGCGGTCAAGGCCAAAAAAGTCGTCTTTTGCTTCCTTTTCGCGCGGATTGATTTTGATGCCTGCTGGATTGGGCCATACCTGAACTTCAAGCGCTTTGGTCTCCAGCGCCTTGCCATTGACTTCAATACTGGCCGGGGGAATATAAAATGAACCCGTTTCTTTGGGCTGGATGTAAAAGCTATACTCAGTGGTATGACTGACTTGCCCATTAGCCATCGACATGCTGGAAAAAGTATTCGGCCCGCTGACCAATACAAAATGGGGCTCAAAATCCGGCGCGGTGAATTTGCGTCCCTCTCCGTTTTCGAGTTTAAAACTCACTTTGATTTCATTGCCCAACAGGATCGAGTCGCTGCTCACCTTGACGCTGAATTTAGCATCTTTCTGGGCCATCATTGCAGTGCTGAAAAGCAGTGCGAGCGTGTAGAAGATCAGATTGCGCATATGAGTATTTTTTAGCTAACTACTGTTTTACCAATCCTTCCCCGACTTCGGCCTTCCCTGAGCCCTTTTCATTTTTCCCTGCACTTTACGTTCTTCCTCATCCATAATTTTTAGCAGGTTTTGGGCTTCTTTTTGGCTGAGGTTGGGTGGGGGAGTCTGTTCCTGGCGTTCCTGGGGTTGACCTTGGTTTTGTTGTTGGTTTTGGTTCTGTTTGGGGTCTTGGTTGGGCTTTTGGCCTTGATTGGATTGGGGTTGTTGTTGGTTTTGATTCTGGTTTTTATCGTCGTTAGAAGAAGAACGTTGTTTTTGTTGTTCTTCTTGCTTTTTGCGTTGTTGGGCGAGGGCCAGGTTGAACTTGGTTTCTTTGTCGTTGGGATTCAGGCGCAAAGCTTGTTTGAAGGCATTGATGCTTTTATCCAGTTCATTCAACTGAAAATAAGTGTTGCCCAAGTTGTGGTAGGCTGCTGCTTTATCGGCAGGATTTGTCGCTTTTTTCGCCGCGTTTTCGTAACGGGTGAGGGCTTCCTGGTAGCGTTTTTGCTGATAAATGGAATTGCCGAGGTTGTACTGGCCCTCGGGGCTGTTTTTGCGCTCGAGGGCTTTGCGGTAATTGCTTTCCGAGTCGGCATAACGCTGCTCTTGGTATTCCTGGTCTCCTTTGCGCAACCATTGGTGCGCCGTTTGAGCCAGCAAGCCATTTGCCAATCCCAAAAATAAGCTGCACAACAACAAACCAGTGGTTTTCATGAATCTGCTTTTAACTTTCCTTTTAACTCCCCTTTAAACAAGCGCTTAGTCAAAGATGTTTTTGCCCGTCGCCGGTAATGCACCAAAAACTCGCTCAACAAAAAGCCGATGCCCAGCAATAAAAAGAGCTGAAAATGGCTGCGGTATTCCGAAACGACCCGTTGTTCGTACTCGCGTTTTTCCACTTTTTGCAATTTGTCCATCAAGGCGTCGATCAGTGCATCGCTTTGGGTATTCAGGCGGAAAAAACTGCCACCACCCAGGCTGGCCAATTTGCGTAGCACCCCGGCATTGATCTTGGACAATACAGGTTTGCCGCTGATGTCGCGTTTGTAATCGGCCATGCCGTTTTCGTCCACAAAAGGTACAAAACCTCCCGCTTCACTGCCAATGCCGATGGTGAAAATTTTCATACCCGCCCGGGCTGCTTGTCTGGCCTGGCTTTCGGCACGGGCTTCGTGGTCTTCGCCATCGGTAATGACTAGTACGACGCGGTTACCGTTGCTTTTGTTGGTGCTTTGTTGAGCAATTGCCAGTGCTTCTCCGATTGAAGTACCCTGGCTGCTGATCATGTCAGGATTGGCGCTTTGCAAGAGCAGACTTACTGCTTCGTAATCAGTGGTAAGTGGAACCTGCATGTAGGCTTCTCCCGCGAAGAGGATAACTCCCAGACGATTGCCGCTGAGTTTTTCAATCAGTTGTTGGCACAAACGTTGGGCCTGGGTCAGACGGCTGGGGGCAATATCCTGGCACATCATGCTTTGGGAAATGTCCAGGGCAAAAATAATGTCGATGCTTTGGCGGCGTACGGCTTGGGTTTTGGTGCCCCATTGTGGGTTGGCCAAGGCAATGATGATGAAAAACAGTCCAATGAGAAAAAGTATGTTTTTGTTGCGCAGGCGTACGGGCGACCGTTCGGGCATCAGACGCTGCACCAACTCAGGATTTCCCAGTCGGCTTAGGGCTTTTTTGCGCGCATACGAGGCCCCTATCATCAGCAGGACCAAG
>JAAFHQ010000782.1 GCA_013298445.1 Chitinophagales bacterium
AGAGTTGATGCCCTTCAACATCAAGGTGGTGGTTTTGGAGCCTGGGATCATTGAAACAGAATTTGGCTCGGTGATGCTGGACAACATCCGCGCGTTTTCGGGTAAGGGTGCTTATGCTACCATGGTGGACAAACTGGTGGCAGCAACCAATAAAATGTACGAAAGTGGCGGCACCAAACCAGCCGTAATCGCCGATACCGTAGCCTCAATTGTAAACAGCGCTAATCCCAAAACCCGCTACCGGGTAGGAAAACTGGCCAAACCAATGGTCTGGTTGCGGGTTTATTTGGGCGATAAACTTTTTGATCGTATCATTATGAGTCAAATTTAAGCGGCATGAGCAAGGTCATTCACCTGGAAAACATTGCTGACTTGCACCACTTGTTGCAGCAGCCCAAAGCGAAACACCCTTTGCTTAGTGTGGTGGATTTTACCCAATTTGACGAGCAGTTTGGCGCAGGGCTTAAAATAAGCTCGGGTTTTTATACGATCATGTACAAAAACTACTGTGTCAATACCCTCAAATACGGACGCCACCATTATGATTTCCAGGAAGGGAGCTTGATGTGCATCGCGCCTCAACAAGTGATCACGATGGATGAAGCGGTAGAAAAAAGAGCTGACGCCATGGGCTGGGGGCTCTTTTTTCACCCCGATTTGATCCGGGGAACGGCTTTGGGGCAGCGCATCAAGGACTACACCTTTTTCTCCTATGAAACGAATGAGGCCCTGCATTTGTCGGAAAAAGAAGAAGGCAACCTGTTCGATTGTGTGCAAAAGATCAATGCCGAACTAGCCGAAAACATTGACCGCCACAGCCAAACCCTGTTGGTTTCCAACCTTGAATTGTTGCTGAACTACTGCACCCGCTACTACGATCGACAATTCATCACCCGGAAAAGTGCCAACAATGACATCCTGAGCAAGGTGGAGGAGGTGTTAAACCAGTACTTCCAGTCGCCCAATGTGTCCGAAAAAGGTTTGCCAACGGTGAAATACCTGGCCGATCAGGTCTTCCTATCGCCCAACTACCTGAGCGACTTAATGAAACGGGAAACGGGCATGAACGCCCAGGATCACATTCATTACCACTTGATTGAAGAGGCGAAGAGTCTTTTGCTGAGTTCCAATCAATCGGTGGGAGACTTGGCTTTTGCGTTGGGCTTTGAGTATCCGCAGTATTTTTCGAGGTTGTTTAAGGCGAAGACGGGGATGACGCCGCTGGAGTTTAGGAACAGCAACTAATCTTTGTTCAAGGACCTCAAGACGTACTGAAAAATAGCTCGACTTCGGCGGTGCCCGTACCCCTGCCCGTAGGCACTGGACGTCAAGCCGACCACCAGGTTTTCACTGGGTACAAGGAACAGCAAATTGCCACCATTGCCAGAGGCATACACACAGTCGTATTTTTTGCCATTCACCTCTTTGGTTGCGGTGAACCAAAAATAACCATAGCCATCCGCGAAGGGGTCGTCTTTGGAGAGGTCAAACCTTTTGACGGATAGTTCATTGATCCAGGCCGAGCTGACAATTTTTTTCCCTTGCCACTGGCCTTTATTGATGACCAGTTGGCCCAATTTGGCAAAATCCAGGGTGGAGATGTACAAATTGCCCATTGGTACGGTGCTGCCATTGGGCGCAGTGTACCAATAGAATTCTCTGATACCCAGCGGAGTGAACAGGTTTTCCTGGGCGAACTCCGCCAATTTTTTACCCGAGGTCTCCTCAATAATGGCACCGATCAGCATGGGACAAACATCGTTGTAAACGTATTTCTCTCCGGGAGTGAAAAGCATGGGCAGGGTAATGGCAAAGTTCACCCAACTGTCCTCGGTCAGCCAGTTGCCTGTACTGCCGGGAGAATTGTCGGCATCGTCGTCGGCACTGAGCCCAGAAGACATGGCCAGGAGGTGTTTGATCTTGATGTCGAGGTGTTTGTCTTTGGCGGGGCGAACAAACTTGGGGCTCGGGAAAAAATCATAAATGCTTTGCTCGGTACTTTTAACCAAACCTTTGTCGATGGCGATGCCCAAAAGTAAAGCGGTTACACTTTTACCCGCCGAGCGGATATCGTGAATCGTCTCCCTCCAAAAGGTACCGAAGTATTCCTCGACCACCAATTTATTGTCCTTGATGACCACCATACCCCTGAAATCCTTATTGGGATGGGAACTGATGAATTGAATGGCCTTGGCAATGGTGTCTGGATTCATTTTAACCGAAGTCAGGTCTGCTCGCGGCAAGGCTGTAATAGGTGGCCTTAGCTTGTCTTGTCCAGCACAGGAGGTACTCACCAGAAGTGTGATGGCTAAAATGTTAATGAGATCCTTCATGTTTGTGGTGTGTCTAGCAAAGAACACCAAATATACCTTCATGCAGATAATTCCTAACCATAAAACAGTAATCGCCTTGTGCACTTTCCTGAATTTGTCGGGCGCTTGCCATATAGTATACCCCGCGCGGCCACACCAGGTGATTTTTAACTTGCTATTTTCCCACCCTGCCTCGTTGCGAAGCCTCGCCGACGCTCAGGCGTCGTCTACGTTTCGCGCCTCGCATGCTGAAAAAATAGCGGCGTCAAAATTTCACCTCTTGTGGCCACGCGGGGTATATCACCAAGGCCCTTGCTTTTTAACCTGATAAAAACGTTGGCCATCAAATCGATAGAGTCCTTGTCCGGCACCCCACCACATATTTCCAGCCCGGTCTTGATACATGCTTTGCACACAGCAATTGAGTCCATCTGCGGGGGTGAACACCCTAAATGCACTTGAATCTGAAACGGGGAGAGAGGGGTCAAACCGGGTAGTACTGCCTCGGGCGGTAACCCAAATGATACCCGACTGCTCGATGTAGATGCCCCAAAATTCAGTTCCGCCTAATCCGTCTTTGGGCGTGTATTCTGTAAAGGTTTTGCCACCTGCCCTGAGCTCTGCCGAAGGGTCGTATTTGCAAATGCCGTTTTTCATCGTAAACCACATATTTCCATCCTTGTCTTGTGCGATGCCTCCCGCAAAGTTTTCCCCTAATTCATCCTTTTCTGCAATATTGGTCATTGTTTTTCCACCTGCACTGAGCGAAGCCGAAGGGTCGTAGCGAAAGACACCATTGTTAGAAGAAGCAAACCAAATGTTTCCACTCCGGTCTTCCATGATACCTGCAACATTGATCGGGGGAAGTTCTTGAAACAAGGAAAAACTTGGCTCCCCTTTGCTATCCGCAATGGGGTCATACCTGAAAACGCCAGCATGGGTGCCGACCCAAATGGTGCCCATTCGGTCTACAAGGATGCCTTTTCGGGTTATATCTAGATGGCTCAGGCCGTCTTTTTGAGTGTAATTTCTAAAGGTTTTGCCTTCATATTTATAAACGCCTTGGTCAGTCCCAAACCACATATTACCGTTTTTATCTTCATTGATAGCATAAACAGTGTTGTTGATAAAACCATCAGGATTGGAAAAGTAGGTCAAGGTTTTTACATCATACCTCACTACCCCTTCGGCTATGGTGCCAAACCATAAATTCCCTTTCGAATCCTGAAAAATACTGCGGATGTATTGACTGACTAAGGTCGTGTCAAAA
>JAAFHQ010000783.1 GCA_013298445.1 Chitinophagales bacterium
ACGTTTGCCTTTGGTGGTTACCGCCACTTGTTCGTTTACGGGTTACGATGATGCGAGCAACTCTACTGCTGGTGAAGAGGTTTTGTTGAATCCACGGGGTGGTGCAGTTGCCTTGTACTCCACTGTCCGGGCGGTTTATGCTTCTGAAAATGCCTCCCTGACTCGTTTGGCCTTGTTGGAGTTATTTGAAGCCGAAGCTGGCAGCAGCATTGGTGATGCCATGCGCAAGGCTAAAAACCAGTTGAGCGGCGGAACTTTAACCAATTCCCGAAAATTTGCCTTGATTGGTGATCCCTCCATGATCCTGGCCTTGCCGCGCTACAGCGTACAAACCACTACGATCAATGGCAAAGCAGCTCAGAATAGCACCGATACCCTCCGAGCCCTGCAAAAAGTGTCCATCGAAGGGCAAATCGTGGACGCTCAAGGCACCCTGCTGAACGATTTTAATGGAATAGTGTACCCTACCGTATTTGACAAACCCTTTAAAGCAGCAACCTTGGGTCAGGACCCCAGCAGCCCAAAAGGCTTCCAGTTTGAGGTACAAAAAAACGTCATCTTTAAGGGCCGGGCCAGTGTGCGCAATGGCCGCTTCAGTTTCACTTTTGTGGTTCCCAAAGACATCAATTATGCTTTTGGTTTGGGAAAAATCAGCTATTACGCCGCCGACACCGTAAGCATGGTGGATGCCACTGGAGCTTACAAAAACATCAACATTGGAGGCAACAGCCCCGGTGGTCTGGCTGATGCTCAGGGGCCGGTAGTGGATGTTTACATGAATTCCCTGGACTTTGTATTCGGAGGCATCACCAACCCCGATCCCATCCTTTTGGTGCGTTTGCGCGACGACAACGGCATCAACGTGGTGGGCAACAGCATTGGGCACGATTTGGAAGGAGTACTCGATGACAACACCCAAAATAGCCTGCTGCTGAATGACTTTTTTGAATCCGAACTGGATGATTACACCAAAGGTCAAGTGCGGTATCCCATTGCAAGTTTGGCAGAGGGCTTGCACAAAATACGGGTGAAAGCCTGGGACATTGCCAACAACTCCAACGAGGGCTATACCGAATTTGTGGTCGCTTCCTCAGCCGATATTGCCCTCAAACACGTCCTCAATTACCCAAATCCTTTCACCGACCGCACCTGCTTCCAGTTTGAGCACAATGCCAACAACCAACAAATTGACATTCTGGTACAGGTGTATACCATCGCCGGGCGTTTGGTCAAAACCATTGAGACCTCCCTTTTATCGGATGGTGCCCTGCGTCAGGGCGATTGTATAGAGTGGGATGGTCGGGACGATTATGGCGATCGGTTGGCCAGGGGCGTATATTTATATAAAGTTAAAGTGCGAGCAAATCTGCCGGGTGGAAGCACCCTGAAGGGAGAAAGTAAGTTTGAAAAGTTGGTGCTGCTAAAATAAGATCGCCATTTTTTCGTACAATGAGTAAATTGCAACTTTTTTTTAACGGAACGATAACACATGATGAGAAAACGGCATGAAGTTTGTTTACTACTTCTTGTGTATCGATCTCAAAAGATTTTTAAAATAAAAATCTCATGAAGAACTTAGTACTTCGTTTGGCAGCCCTCTTGATGCTGATTGGAATGAGCCAAAGCGTCAATGCCCAATGTTATCCCGGTCCTGATGGAAAATACTACAACCTCGATGGAACACCCTGTACCAATACGGTCACCTCTGCTGTTCCTTTCTTGCGGATTGTAGCAGACGCGCGCTCTGGTGCCATGGGCGATGCGGGGATTGCCATTTCTGCGGACCCCAACGCCATGCACTTCAATGCATCCAAACTGGCTTTTGCGGAAGACAAAATGGCGATGTCGGCTACCTACACTCCTTGGTTGCGCTCTTTGGGCCTCAACGACGTGTACATGGCCTACCTGACGGGTTACCGCAAACTGGACAAGGAGGCACTACAAACCCTGGGTTTTGGCCTGCGTTATTTCTCTTTGGGTAGCATTCAGTTTACCGACATCAATGGTACTGCTTTGAATACTGGCCGCCCAAATGAGTTTGAGGTATCCATCGCCTATGCGCGTAAGTTGACCGAAAAGATGTCAGCTGCAGTAACGGGTAAATTCATCTATTCCAACCTGGCTGCGGGTAACGTAGTAGGTGGGGACGTGATTGAGCCTGCGATTGCAGGGGCAGCGGATTTTTCATTGACCTACAAATCTCCTATCGAGCTGAAAAACGGCGATGCGGATTTGACGGTAGGTCTGGCGCTGTCTAACATCGGCAACAAGGTATCTTATACCAATAGTACCGACCGTGACTTTTTACCCGCCAACTTTGGTTTGGGTGCGGCCTATACCATGAATCTGGATCAGTACAATAGTTTGACCTTTACCACGGATGTCAATAAATTCCTGGTGCCAACCCCTTGTCAGGGTGGCCCTGAAGCCTGTGATGAAGACAATGATGGTACTCCTGATTACAAGCAGGAATCACCCATTGGCGCGATTTTCTCCTCCTGGGGAGATGCTCCTGAAGGTTTTTCGGAAGAGCTACGTGAATTCATGTTCTCTTTTGGTGCTGAGTACTGGTACGACAAACAGTTTGCCGTACGCGCTGGTTATTTCAGCGAACACGTTCGCAAAGGTGCCCGCAAATACCTGACGGTAGGTTTGGGCCTGAAATACAATGTATTTGGTTTGAATTTCTCTTACCTGGTTCCAACGACCAACCAACGGAATCCATTGGATAATACGCTGCGGTTCTCGTTGTTGTTCAACTTTGCAGACCTGGAAGAGTAAAAAATGAAAAACGAAAAATGAAAAATGAAAAATTGGAATACTACCATTTTTCATTTTTCATTTTTCATTTTTCATTTTTCATTTTTCATTTTTCATTTTTCATTTTTCATTTAAAAAAAGTTTGCCGCAAACCGATAAGCCGGATTTTGTTCCAATACCTTGCGGTACCAGCCCCTATCATTTATCTAGCCCTGTCCTTGCGGCGCAGGATCCATCTGCCTACCCTCCTCAACTTTCTTGCGAAAACAAAACGAGCAGCTCTGCCAGGCGTAAGCCCAATTGAGGTATACTTGACATTTCAACCCACAAGGTTTATCCACACCCGATATTGCTACCGAGCCGCGTGTGCTCTTACCACACGTTTTCACCTTTTCCGCCCCGAGGGGAGGTAGTTTCTTTTCTGTGACCCTATCTGTCCACTGTTCCGAGCCGAAGCCCAAAGCAGCAGCCCATCCGTTAGATGGTGTGGCGCTCTACGTTGTCCGGACTTTCCTCACGCTCATTTGCACGAGCCCGCGATAGAGTGGTTTGCGGCAAGGGGCAAAGATAGGGAGTGGAAAGCGAATTTGCTTATTTTTGAATACATGAGTTACGAATACATGAGTACATGAGTTTTATCAAAATAATTAAAATTACATTAATCAGCTGATAATCAAATATTTTAAAAATCAAAAGAGCTTCCCTTACAAAGACCGCGCTATCCCCAATTCCAGCCCCCTCAACTCCGCCAAACCCCGCAATCGACCGATTGCCGAATAGCCAGGGTTTGTCTTTTTATTCAGGTCATCCAACATCTG
>JAAFHQ010000784.1 GCA_013298445.1 Chitinophagales bacterium
TTGGGGGGGTATGAATACATCAAAAACGATTTTCAGGGTACAGGAGGAGGAGCGTTCAACTTCCTGAGCGACGTATTTGGCTACAATAACCTGAGTTCTGCATTCTCCTGGCGTTTGGGGGAAAGTAGTGCGTTCTCTTACCGTAATCAGTTTGAAGGTGTATCACAATTCGGTCGTTTGAATTTGAGCTATGATGATACCTACCATATGGCTGTAACGGTGCGCCGCGAGGGCAACTCTCGGTTTGGTGACGGCAACAAGTACGGTATTTTTCCAGGGGTATCTTTCGGTGCTGACCTAGTGAAAGCCATAGGGCTCGATTTTGCTGATGCGTTTAAATTTCGTGTGAGCTATGGCCAGGCAGGCAACATTCCCGGTAGCAGCTACATCGCACTTGAGCGCTTTGGCTTGGGAGCGAACTTCTTCTACAATGGTGCTTTTGTGCCTTCTGTACAGCCAGTATCTAACCCTAACCCGGGTTTGAAGTGGGAGCGCCAGACGGACATCAACGTTGGGGTGGACTTCTCCTTCATGAACTACCGCCTGAATGGTTCGATTGAGTACTATGTGCGTGACGTTAATGACTTACTCTTTAATGTAGCGGTACCTGTTCCACCAAACCTCGTTCCAACGACCGACGTGAACCTGGGACAAATCCGCAACACTGGTTTGGAAATTGCCTTGAACTACAACGTAATCAAAACTCAGAAATTCAGCTATGATCTATCTTTGACTCCTACGTTTTACTTGTCCAACAAATTGGTATCCTTGTCCAATGAAGAATTTGACTTCGGTAGTGAGCGCTTCATCGCCAACGTTGGTTCTCCAGGTTTGAACGGTACCGATATGGTACGCGTTAAAGAAGGTGAGCCAATTGGTAACTTCTACGGCTTTGTTTATAAGGGCGTAAAAGAGAACGGCGCCTGGGACTTCGAAGACCTGGATGGTGATGGCAAACAGGAGGAAAGAATTGACGACGAAACCGTCATCGGCAATGGTATCCAAAACTGGGAACTGGGCTGGGGTAACTCCTTCACGATAGGCAAGTTTGATGCAAACTTGTTCTTCCGCGGGGTATTTGGCCACGATCTGGTTAACACTTACCGGACTTTCTACGAAACCCTGAATACCTTGACCTGGAACCGCGTTAAAGCGGACGGTTTCTTCAATGAAAAACTGACCGATGGCGCCAAGTTTTCCAGCTATCAGGTTGAAAAAGCATCTTTCCTGAAATTGGACAACGCCTCGTTGGGGTATACCTTTGAGCTTAAGCCTGGCAGCAGCTTCAACAAGGTCAGAATATTTGCACAAGGTCAAAACCTGTTCGTGTTGACCAACTATAGTGGTTCTGATCCAGAAGCACGTCCAAGTGACACAGATCAGCAGGGTGCTGGTTCTATTCTGTCTCCAGGTATCGACCGTCGTGGAACTTACTTCATGGTAAGAGGTGTCTCTTTCGGTTTGAACCTGGGCTTCTAAATGCAAGTAGATTTGGTTTTTCTTTTCCTTCAGGGCAACTAAGAACCAAATCGAAGTTATCAAAATGTATGCTATTTTTCATTTGTTCAGAAAAGCCTGAATTTTTTGAAACCTTTTGGGAAATTTGGGTTTTCATAACGATGAAACTTAGCGTACTTAAATCATTTTAAATCAATTGCAATCATGAAAAAATATTGGTTCAAGGCCTTGTTAGCAGGCCTGTTCGTGATCGCGTTCAACCAATCTTGTTCTAATCTGGAGGAAAAACTCTTCGATCAGATCAAAGCGGATGATTTCTTCAAAAACGATGAAGAATTTATCGCAGCGATGGGTGCAGCGTATACCAACCTTTACGGTTTTCAGAACCACGGTAGCTACATGGCGCTACAAGAAGTGTCTTCTGATGAGATTATGATCCCACAGCGGGGTGGTGACTGGTTCGATGGTGGTCAGTGGCTGAATGCACACCGGGCACAATACAACGTGGCGGACGAAAACCTTCGCAACTCTTGGAACTTCCTTTTCGGAGGAGTAAACACTTGCAACCGTTTGATCTTTCAGTTCAATAAGCTGATTAATGATGGATCGGTAGATCCAGCTTTGGCTACTCCCTTCATTTCCGAGCTGAGAACCCTACGGGCACTTTGGTACCTATGGTTGGTCGACAGCTACGGTAACGTTCCAATCGTGGATCGTTTTGATGTAGCTGCTGATTTTGCACCTGCCAACTCTCCTCGGGCACAGGTGTATGCCTTCATCGAAAAAGAGTTGAACGAAGCAGTACCAAGTCTTTCCAAAAAGAAGGATGGGTCTACCTATGCGCGGATCAACTACTACGTAGGAAAAGCGATCCAGGCTAAGTTGTACCTGAATGCTCAGGTATACAAAGGTGCACCTGAGTGGGACAAAGCAATAGCAGCAGCAGATGAGATCATCAATTCCGGCCTTTACAGCATGGAAGCTGATTACTTTTCTAACTTCAACAGCAACAACGCTGGTTCCAAGGAAACCATCTTTGTGATTCCTTACGATCAGGTGAATGCACAGGGTTTCAACCTGCCACAGATGACTTTGCACTACGTGAGCCAGGAAACCTTCAGCTTGCGTGAACAACCATGGAATGGGTACTGCTCATTGGCTGAGTTTTACAACTCTTACGACAATACTGATAAGCGCAAAGGGATACCCGGTAACCAAAAAATCCGTGGTAACTTCTTGGCTGGCCAGCAGTTCAAAGCTGATGGTACTACGCCTGCTACTGATGGCTCTGCTGATGATCCAGATGGGGCAAACGTAAATTTTACGCCTGAAATCAACGCTCACTTCCCCAATTGCTTCCGCCAAGCGGGCGCACGGGTAGGTAAGTTTGAATTCCCTGCTGGTGCAACGCCTAACTTGAATACGGACTTCCCGATCTTCCGCTACGCAGACATCCTTTTGGTGAAGGCAGAAGCCTTGTGGCGCAAAAGTGCTGCTGATGCGTCTGCATTGGCACTGGTCAATCAAGTGCGTGCTCGTGCAGGTGTGGCAGCATATACATCACTGACTGCCGACAACATCCTGGCAGAACGTGGTCGCGAAATGTTCTTCGAAGCATGGCGTCGTTCGGACTTGATCCGTTTGGGCAAGTACGATGCAGCACGTCAATGGAAGCCAGCTTCCGAGCCTTGTAAGCAGTTGTGGCCAATCCCACGTCAGCAGCTTGATGCCAACAAAAACTTGAAGCAGAACCCTTGTTATTAGTAGCTTGCCCCCCTCTCGGGTGACATGCATTAGTCAAGTATATGCTATAAGATAAAGCCTTCGGCTTTGAAAAAATGGATGCAGGTACTTTGTGCCTGCATCCTATTTTTTTTTATTATTTTTGATTTTGATTTTGATTTTGATTTTGATTTTGATTTTGATTTTGGGCGACCACATAGGGTCGCCCCTACGGGATGCCTTACCAATTATTTTTACACGACCGCGATTTTTTCACCTTTCAACCTTCGCGGTATGGCACATCAATTCAATCCAAAAAAACACCATCGTCGATCGATTCGACTGAAGGGGTATGATTACGCCCAGCCTGGTGCGTATTTTATTACCATTTGTGT
>JAAFHQ010000785.1 GCA_013298445.1 Chitinophagales bacterium
GCCAGCCAACCTGCTTGCTGATAGGTAGGAATCAAACCAATCAAAAAGGTAGCGCCTCCCATCACCAACAAGGACAGCAAAAAAGTCTGCTTGCGGCCTTTGCGGTCACCCATGCTTCCGAAGAATAAAGAACCCAGTGGCCGGATGAAAAATGAAGAGCCTACGATGGCTAAAGTTTCCAAAAAGTAGGTGCTTTCTCCACTTGGAAAGAGTTGACTACTAAGGGTTTTGGCCAAAATTACCGCCAGAAAAAGATCATACCATTCCAACAGTGTTCCGGTAGCAGAGGCGATGATGGCCAAACGCATATTGGCAGGGTTTGCAGACATCAGGGTTCTTAATTTAGGTGAAAAATAGGGTATTTGAGAAAAAAGTAATGTTAGACTTTTCCATACCTGATAAAACTAATATCTAATGTTGATCCATCAAATTTTATGCGCAAAAATATCCTGAAGGATTTCAACTTCAACGGTCCATTGTTTCTCCGAAGGGCATGATTGGTAGCCTTCCTCTTATGCCGTTAACATTTTTTTTACAGTAGGTATTTTATTTTTCCATTTTAACCCCTATATTTGTGGTTTAATCGTATTTTTTTCACAAAACTGTTATCAAATTGAGTTAATTTAAATGTTATGTAATTGTTTCCTCCCCCCTGATTTACAATGTGTTTGATTTACCTTTTTTTATATATTGACTCCTAACACTACCTTTGTACAAAGTAATTTCCCTTACACTATTCACTTTTGTGAGTATTTACTATTACGCTGAAACTATTTCAAATTCGGTTCAATCATGGTTGTCTGCTTTGCAGTGGTAACCAAAGGCTTGTTATTGGATTTATTCAATGATGTGCATCCAGGCTCTCACATATAAGACAATCTGAATTTCCTTTAGGGCAAGTGTCTTAAGGGGCTGGTGAGTTTTGTGTACAGGAATGTACTGCGACTTATCATTGGCGAAGCCATATCTTGAAAGAATTGATTTATTCCTTGGTGGAAAAACATTGTTAATATAATCTAAAATGCGCATTTGTTCAATATCAATTTGGGTTTTTATTTTGCTTGTTACTGGTTCAAGCTGTTTGTCACATAAACAACTCGTAAGTTATCAGGAAAATTTCCCAGATACTGCCCAGTTGCTTACTTACAAGTTACCAGATATCAAAATTCAGCCCAATGACGTGTTATCAATTAAGGTTTTCGGCTCCGAAATGGAACTGGTTGCACCTTTTAATATAACTTCTAGCCAGCAGAGTGAGAGCTTCGTCAATATGGAATCCATTCAGCTGACCGGTTTTTTGGTGAATCAACAGGGAATGATTGATTTTCCAGTATTAGGGAGGCTGAAGCTAGAGGGCCTTAGTGTTACAGAAGTTAAGGATTCACTGGTGGAAAAACTGAAAACATACCTGAAAGACCCCGTAGTCAATGTCAGGTTGCTGAATTTTAGAGTGACAGTTTCAGGGGAAGTTCGCAGTCCGGGTGCATTTAATGTTGTTAATGAGCGCATTTCTGTACTTGATGCATTAGCTCTGGCGGGTGATTTGACCGATTACGCGGATAGGGGGGATATTTTGCTTGTTCGGGAAAGCAATGGAGTGCGGTCGCTAAATCGGATAAATCTTCAATCGGCTGCTTTCTTTCGCTCTGAATTTTATTTTTTAAAGCAAAATGATTTGATTTATGTAAAGCCATTAAAGGCCAAGGCGGGTGCTGTACAAGACCAGAGTTCCAAAGCCGTGCCCATTTTGTCTGCTGCGGCAACAGTAGCCGCAGTTTTGATTGCCCTTTTTAAGCAATAACACTAGAAAAATAGTACCATGAATGAGTTTGATTATCAGAAAGCGGTTTTACTTAGCCATGGCGGAAATGATCCTGCGGAAGGTCAAATTGACTTCCTCGGGATGTTTAAGAGCTTTGTTCTGAACAAATGGTACATCTATTTGGTTTGCGGGGTCATCAGCCTGGGACTGGCCTATATCATTTACAAAAAATTGCAACCAGTCTATCAAATAACCAGCAAACTATTGATCAGAGAGCGTGAAGAAAACTCGGGATCAGATGATGATTTCATCAAACGCAACCTGCTGCTTTCTGCGACTTCGGACAAGGCAAGCAACGATATTGAAATACTGACTTCTTTCTCCTTGATGACTTCTGTCGTTGAAAAGTTGGGCCTGGAAACGAGGTATTACTGGAAGGACAAATTAACAGAGCGGGATGCTTATGGAAATTTCCCCATTGTGGTTGATACCTTTTCTTTAAACCTTATCAAAAATACTGCTTTTGAGATCACCCCGCTCAACAAATATACCTTTAAGTTTTCCCAAGGAGCCAAGTCAGAAAACCATAATTTTGGGCAACTTTTTTCCAACGAATTTGGAAAGTTCCGCATCTCCAGGGTTGAATCTTCACAGCTTGCCCCAGGCAAAACGATGCACATTGAGTTTTTGGATGCCAAAAAAGTTGCAAGAAAATACCTGGATAATTTAAACATCGAGCTAAGCAGCGAGAAAAATAATTCCTCGGTTAGGGTTTTGACCTTAATGGACGAAGTTCCACAGCGGGGAATTGACGTATTAAACTGTTTGATGGAAAAATTTGACGAGGTCAAAAGTCAGGCAAATACGGAGATCACCCTCAAAACGCTTGAACTGTTGGATGGACGGATTCAGGACATCAGTATGGAACTGGAATCTGCGGAAAGTACCTTAGAAGCCTTCAAGCTGAACAACGAAATTATCTCCTCAACAACCGCTGATTTAGAAACTACATTGGGCGATGTGAAAGACCTGACCAGGGAACAACGAAACTTGGAGCTACAATCAAGAATGCTGCAATCAATAAGTTCCGAACTGAGGGATACGAGTGACAACTTTAAAATGCTTCCCATTAATCCCTCTTTGTACGACGGCAAGGTGCTCAGTCTGATTCAACCCTATAACGACCTGGTTTTGCAAAGAGAGCGACTTTTAATGTCAGGCCAACCTTCCAATCCAGTTGTACAATCTACCAATCAAAAATTGAGAAGTTTACGCAATTCAATCATTTCGGCTATTGGCAATATGCAAGACGATATTGCATTGAATTTGAGTAAACTACAGAATCAATACGACAAATCCAATAACCGTTTGCTCAGTGTCCCCATGAAGGAAAGAGGGCTGACGGATAAAATGCGTACCCAAGGAATAAAAGAAAACCTCTATGTGTATTTATTGCAAAAGAGGGAAGAAGCATCCATGGCTTTGGTTAGTGATTATGCCAACTCGCTGCTGGTTGATCCGCCATATAGCTCGATTGATCCCGTAGGTCCAAAAAAGGTTCAGATTTTTGCGGGAGCCGGATTGGCAGGCATGGCAATTCCCTTTTTCCTGATTGTACTTCTGGACTTTTTTAAAGGAGCAGTTAGGACGGAAAAAGACATCAAACAAATACTACCAGAGAATAGAATCCTGGGCGTGATCAATCACCAAAACAAAAAAAGCCAACAACTATTGTTAGGTGATCCACAAAATTTAGCGACTGAGCGGTTCCGAACGATAAGAACGAACCTACAGTTTTACAACCGGGAGAA
>JAAFHQ010000786.1 GCA_013298445.1 Chitinophagales bacterium
TAATTGCCGTCGGGTGTCCATTCCACCGATTGGTAGTTTTGGTCGCTGTCTTTGGTGACTTGTACTGTGTCCTGTTTTTCAAAATCGATGTACCAGGCGTTTTCGGAACCACTGCGGTCGGAGGTGAAGGCGATTTTTTTGCCATCGGGACTCCAGCGTGGATGGGTGTCGTAAGCCATGCCATTGGTCAGCTGCTTGGCTTTGCCGCCCGCCATGGGGATGCTGTAAATGTCTCCCATGAGGTCAAAAGCAATGCTTTGGCCATCCGGGCTGACGTCGAGCGACATCCAGGTGCCTTCCGTAACCTGGAGCTTGATTTTGCGCTCAGGCTCCAAGGGTAGAGGTTTTTTGGAGTCTTTTTTAACGGCCACTTTGCTCGTGTCCTTTTTGGCTCCGGTTTCTTGTGCCTGCACGGCACTATACCCGAGGCTGAGTAACCCCAGCAAGAAGGTAAATCGGGTGATGTAATTTGGTTTCATGTGTTGAATCAGTGTGTGTTTAAAAAGGATAAAATTAGGGAAAGAAAAAAATTATCAAAGCTTTTATGCATTTCAGTACAAGGCTGCATCCTGTATAAAAATTACAAAGCCATGTTACAAAAAAACATTCTCCTTGCCCTCTCTGTACTGCTCCTTGGATTTGTAAGTTTCCGGGGAACAGACAAAACCTACGAACTGAAAGGTAAAGTCACTGATGAAACTGGGCAAGGCTTGCCCGGGGTAACGGTATTGCTCAAAGGTCACGCAAATGGTGCAATGACCGAAATGGACGGTTCTTTCAAATTGAACAGCCCCGATTCTTGTGCTACGCTGGAATTCAGCTATGTCGGTTTTGAGGTCAAAGAGGCCAAAGCTTGTGCAGGCAAACCAGTAAATGTTCAATTGAAAGCCAGTGCAAGGATGCTTGAAGAATTGGTGGTAGTAGCAGAAGATCGGAAAGTACGAGAACACGAAAGACCTGTACTATCCAAAGCCAAAAAAGACATGAGTATGGCCTCTCCAGGTATCGTTGGTTATGCCAACAGAACTTATGCTCCCCAACCCAACTTCAACACCGAAGATTACGACCGCATCCAGGAAAACCGCTTCCACCGCGCCACTCAAGAGCCACAATCGACCTTTTCCATCGATGTTGACGCAGCCAGCTACAGCAATCTGCGCCGTTTCATCAACAATGGCCAGCGCCCACCGGAAGACGCAGTACGCATTGAAGAAATGATCAATTATTTTGATTACGAATATACTGAACCTACTGGCAAACATCCTTTTTCAATCAACACCGAAGTGAGCGATTGCCCCTGGCAGCCCAAGCACCGCCTGGTGCACATCGGTCTGCAGGGCAAACATACTCCATCTGAAAATTTACCTGCGGCCAATCTGGTTTTCCTGATCGACGTATCGGGCAGTATGAGTGCCGCCAATAAACTCCCCCTGGTACAAACCTCCTTCAAACTCTTGGCGGATCAATTGCGCCCACAAGACCGGGTAGCTATCGTCGTCTACGCTGGCGCAGCTGGTTTGGTATTGGAACCCACTACGGGCAACAACAAAACCAAAATCAAGGAAGCCATCGACAAACTCCAGGCTGGTGGCTCTACCGCTGGTGGCGAAGGCATCCGCCTAGCCTACAAAACCGCCAAAGAGCATTTCATCAAAGGTGGCAACAACCGGGTAATCCTGGCTTCTGACGGAGACTTCAACGTAGGCGTCAGCAGCGATGGGGAACTGGTACAGATCGTAGAAGAAGAGCGCAAAAGTGGGGTATATCTGACCGTTTTGGGTTACGGCATGGGCAACTACAAGGACAATAAAATGCAAAAACTGGCCGACAGTGGCAACGGCAACCACGCTTACATCGACAACCTGGACGAAGCCCGCCGGGTATTGGTGAGCGAATTCGGGGGCACTATGTACACCATCGCCAAAGACGTCAAGTTGCAACTGGAGTTCAATCCCGCTGTGGTACAAGGTTACCGCCTGATTGGTTACGAAAACCGGGTATTGAACAACGCAGATTTTGACGATGATCAAAAAGATGCTGGTGAATTGGGCGCAGGCCACACCGTTACGGCGCTGTACGAAATCATCCCCGTAGGCATCGAAAGCAAATTCCTGGCCGCCGACAAAGACCTCAAGTACCAACAACGCGACCTGACGCCAACGGCGAACCGCTCGAATGAACTACTGACCGTGAAATTCCGTTACAAAGCTCCAGAGGCCGACAACAGCCAATTGATGGAAGAAGTGATCATGGATAAAAAGTCTAGCCTGGATAAAACCAGTGACAATTTCCGTTGGTCGGCTGCAGTTGCTACTTTTGGAATGCTGCTGCGCAACTCCGAATTTAAAGGAGATGCAAATTATGAGCAGTGCAAAAAACTGGCCGCTGGTGCCCGGGGTAAAGACACTGAAGGTTATCGCGCTGAGATGATCCGCATGATCGAAACCGTAGGCCTGATGGGCAAATCGGAAACAGCTGAGAAATAAATTATAGAACTTATATCTTTTCTTTTAGCACGCTTAATATTGTGAAGGGTCAACATGGTTGCATGTTGGCCTTTTTTTATGCTTCAACCGCTCCATGTGGGAACGTTCCCGATAACGATTGCGTAAAAAAATGAATAAGGAGGCCATCTATCCTACCTTGATGTTCCCAACTTTGCGCAAGTAAATTGTAGTTTTGATAAAATAAAATTTCCACTACTGGTGAGAAGTTAGTTTTTTCATTGGAAATTCCATCTCATCAGCTATCGCCTAAAATCAACACATGGATCCAATCGTTATTGTACTCCTCGGGATCGGACTGGTCTTGTTTTGCATCATTGCCCTGCGCCTCAATGCGGTAGTCGCCCTGTTGTTGGCTGCGGTAGTGACAGGCCTAATGACCGCCAAAGAACACATTTACAATTTTGCCATCAACAAAGGTTTGTCGCCCGAAAAAGCTGAGGCCCTGGCCAGTCAAGCGCTGGGTGAGCGATTGGCCGATGCCTTTGGCAGCACTGCCGGAAAAATCAGCATTTTGATCGCTTTTGGATCCATCATTGGGGTAGCCCTGATGCGCAGTGGGGGTGCAGAGCGCATCATCCGCAGTATGTTGAATGTGGTGGGCAAAAAAAACACCTCGCTGGCCTTTTTGTCCGGGAGTTTCACCCTGGCCATTCCCGTGTTTTTTGATACCGTTTTTTACCTCATGATTCCGCTGGTTAAATCCATGAGCATCCGCAATCCAAGAAAGTACAGCCTCTATCTGATGGTCGTGATTGCGGGTGGTGTAATGGCCCACTCCCTGGTGCCACCCACTCCTGGGCCCTTGTTTGTGGCCAAAGAAATGGGCATCGACATGGGCTTGATGATGGTGGTAGGGATCATTTTTGGGATCATTACCAGTTTTTCGGGTTATCTGTATGCCCTTTGGGCCAATCGGCATTGGGACTTGCCGATGCGTGACACACCTGATATCAGCATTGAGGAACTAAAGGGCATTGCCGATACAAAACAGGAAGATTTACCTTCTCTCTGGTTGTCGCTGCTTCCAATTGTTTTACCCATCTTGCTGATTACCGGAAGTTCATT
>JAAFHQ010000787.1 GCA_013298445.1 Chitinophagales bacterium
TGATTGCCGAATGTTTTGCTTTTGTGCGGGATCAAAAGCCTCGACACATTGAACTGTGTTCGGCCATTTCATTCAGTAGCCTGGAAATTTACCTGCAAGTTCACGAGCAAATGCCCCATGATCTTTCCGCAGCAGCATTGGATAAACAACTTTCTGGTAATGTACTCATCAAGGAGGAAGTAACATACCAGCTTGGGGTATTGGAAGATTTAAGCCCGGAGCCTACAATTAATAGCAAGTTGTTTATTGAGAAGACGTTGCAGGCACCGAAAGTGGATTGGGCGGGGCTGGGAAAGATGGTGGGGTGAGGGGGTAGACAGCCTTGAGCAAAATATCGGAAAGCTGGTTTTGATAAGTCGAGAAATAATACGCATTGGGGATTGCCACAAAACAATAACTTTAAATTTTCAATCAATTTTCTTTCATTATCAATTTGATAGAATTAAAACAGTGTAAGAACTTGATAATTGCAGGTGTTTGATTTATTTTTGTTGGCTTGCGTGGAAAGTGCACATGTTTCTGTTTCAGGCCCCAAAAAACCAAGAGTCTCAAACTTCATAAAATGCCAGGAAAAAGAAAAAGCATAAGTATTGAAATCAAACATCAGGTTCTACATGAGGCAGGATATAAATGTTCTAATCCAACTTGTAGAACAATAATAACTTTAGACATTCATCATATGGAGCGTGTCTCTGAAGGTGGCGATAATATTCCTTCAAACTTATTAGCGCTTTGCCCAAATTGTCATCAACTTCATCATAAAGGCCATATACCATTAGATTCCATTCGTGCTTGGAAAATGTTACAACTAACATTAAATGAAGCATTCGACAAAAAATCGATTGATATTTTGTTAGCCTTGGATTATATAGGTGGAGTGATAATAACAGGTGATGGCCTTTTAAATTGTTCTGCTTTAATTGCTTCAAATTTGATCCATGTAACTGATAATTGGGTTGGCAAAGAAAAGCAAAAGGGCTCCTTTGGAATGGGGTTAAGCGTTAGGTCGTCGGATTGGATTGATGTCGACAAGCCTCTTTCTGTAGGACAATATCGCATTAGTTTGACTAAAAAAGGGCAATCGCTTGTAACGGCATGGAAAAATGGAAATCAAAATGATGCGGTAAATATTGGTTCTAAAACATAAGAGAGAAAGCAAAAGGTGACCTTTAAAATATGCGATTTGCACTAATAGACAATAACCATGTTGAAGCACAACCGAAGCAACAAGGAGTTTATAACAGCCACCTTCTATTCAGCAATCGTTTTTTGCGTCGTGTCCTATGCCTCGGTAATGGTTTCACTGCTGAGTTCGGTGGGTAGTCTTTCTCAAAAACCAGTTGCAAATTTGGGATTCCCATACCGATATTATTACCAATTTTGGTTACGCTGTGCTGACTCACCAAACTGTGGTTGGAATTTTAAAAACTTTATCCTTGACTGTTTTATTACTTGGATATTGACAACGATCCTTTACCTGATTGTAAAAAGAAAAAAGACGTTATAAACTGAAAGTCTAATAACATTCAACTACAACAAAATGTCCAAAAGCATTCACACCACCTACAAAGACCTTAAACACCTAACTAAAAAAGAACTTGCCGAACAGTTTGATGACCCCAATTCAGACCTGGCCGCACTAGCAAAAAAATCATCTCTCAAGAAGAAGGCTTTGAAGGATAGAAAACAGAAAAAAACGAGTAATCATAAAGCGGAGTAGTCCCGACTTAATCCTTACTTTTACCCCATTACCACAATCCCTTACTTCGTAAAATGACCACACTCCGCACCGTTACTGTAACCCGCTACATGCAACCCTTACGCGAAGGCGGCTCCCTGCCCGCCCTGGCCGAAGCCGACGATGGCTTCAAGTACGTCGTAAAATTCAAGGGCAGCGGCCAGGGGGTCAAAACACTCATCGCCGAAATGATCGGCGGCGAACTGGCGCGTTTGTTGGGCTTGAAGGTGCCAGAATTGGTGTTCGCCGGCCTGGACGAAGACTTTGGCCGCACCGAAGGCGACGAGGAAATCCAGGATTTGTTAAAAGCCAGTCAGGGCTTGAACCTGGGTTTGCATTTTTTGTCGGGTGCCTTCACTTACGATCCTGCGGTCACCCAGTTGGATCCACTGCAGGCCTCCAAAGTAGTTTGGTTGGATGCCCTCATTGCCAATGTGGATCGCTCCTTTCGCAACACCAATATGCTGCTGTGGAACCGGGAACTGTGGTTGATTGATCATGGTGCGGCCCTCTTTTTTCACCACAGTTGGGACACCTTTGAGCAGAAGGCCAACGCCGCTTTTCCCTACATCAAAACGCATGTTTTGCTGCCCCAGGCTACCCAATTGGAAGCCGCCAACCAGCTTTGCCGAAGCGCGATCACAGCCGATAAAATTCAGGAAATCGTAAACTGGATACCCGACGAGTGGCTGAACTGGGACTCCGTCGACGAAAGCCCCGAGCAAATGCGCAACACTTATTTCAATTTCCTAAGCCAGAGACTCCTTCATTCCGAGCAGTTCATAAAAGAAGCCCAAGATGCAGCCAAAACACTTGTATGAATACGCCATCGTCCGGGTGGTGCCTGCAGTGGAACGGGAAGAGTTCGTGAATGTGGGCGTGATTTTGTTTTGCAAAAGGCAAAAACTCATCCGGATGCGTTACCAGCTCCCGGAAGAAAAAATCCTCGCCCTGCGGCCTGACGCCGATGTAGAGGAATTGCGCAAAAACCTGGAGGCTTTTAACAAAATTGCCGCCGGAGAAAAGGTCAAAAGCCCCATCGCTCAGCTCGATGCCGCTGAACGTTTTCGCTGGCTCACGGCAGTGCGCAGTGGCTCAATTCAAACTTCGCGGCCGCACCCGGGGATTAGTACTGATTTGGAGAAGACGATGGATGGCTTGTTTGGGGATATGGTAGGGTAAAGGTGGGCAATTATCGCCAAATTAGAATTTGTGGTTGATGTTGGGTGTTTTACTGTTGCCTTAGAACCCCCGACCCCTACAGGCAGGGTCGATTGGTTCTAAATGGCGTGCTTTTTTCAACCCCGAAGGGGTGACATGATTATAGCAAAAATGGCATGCAGTTGTATTAAAACCCCGAAGGGGTGACATTATTTGACCACATCCTCGCAGTTTTGTTATAATACCACCCCTTCGGGGTTTCTCTTCATGGAATAAAAACCGGTTATTTTGCTGTAATCATGTCACCCCTTCGGGGTTGAGGCCAGAACCAATCGCCCCTGCCCTACAGGGGAGTACATTTGAGGCAAGTAACAATCCTACCTCTTATTCGAGAAAAAGGTAGGATTTTGATCTAACGCAGGCTGTACTCCCCTGCAGGGGTCGGGGGTTCTGAGGCAAAAGCACGATCTCGCATTCAACGCTCGAATTTGCAGGTGATCTAACGCATTTCATGCGAAATGGATGGGACTTCCTAAAATTGCATACTTTTAAAATACGCTCATCATGAAATACATGCTCTTGTTCTTCTTCTTTTCAAGCTATGTAATGGTGACACAGGGGCAGACCGACACCCCCCTTGAAAATATAGTAATCACCTACACAAAGAAGAA
>JAAFHQ010000788.1 GCA_013298445.1 Chitinophagales bacterium
CGCAATTCCTTGCTGTGGATCGACAAAGCGACCTCTGGCCGCATTGAAAAACTGGGCTTACGGGTTCACGACCTATTCGTGGATACTGAATTCCTGATCAAACAATACGTGGCGCTCAATTCAGAAGGTGAACTCAGCCTTCAGGCCGAAATGGCTCAATTGAAGGCGCTTTTTGAACAAATTCGCCTCAAAGCCCTGGAGGTTGACTCCACCCTGGAAAAGGCGGTATTGGCGGAAGGGGTGAAGCAGGAAAAAGTCATTGAACAGTTGGAAGGCCGACTGGTGCGTGCGGAAAAACAAAAGCACGAAACCGCCATCAACCAAATCCGCAGCCTCAAGGAAAAGTTATTCCCTGGTAATGGTCTGCAGGAAAGGACTGATAATTTTCTGAATTTCTACCTGAAGTACGGGCCGCAGTTTGGCGCTGTGCTAGAGGAAGTGGTGGATCCTTTTGCGGAGGGCTTTTTGGTGGTTCGGGATGAGGGATAAGTGGCATAAATGCCTAAGGTGTGTCTTAGGTGCCTAAGGTTTCTAAGGTGGTGAAAAAGAACAGCTACGCGAAGCTATTTTCACCACCTTAGAAACCTTAGGCACTGAAGAGATACTTAAGGCTATTCTCACTTCGCTCCCAGTGTCGCTAAGGCCTTTTCCTTTGTCGCGAAGCCTTAATTTGATTCAAGTAAGAGAAAATCCTTGGCGCTTAAAAACTAGTTTATGGAAGAGGAAAAAGTGATCAACGAAGGTGGAATCAACGGCTCAGCAGATGGGACTATTGACTACCACAGTGCTGATTTTCTAGCCTTGCAGGCCATGATTAAAGCTAGCGCTGAAAAACTGGATGAGACAGAGAGACTGAACAATGTTTTATTGTCAATTCGGTTTCAGATGGAAACTGACTTACGTGAGGGGGAATAAAACTTCTATAGTGAACCCCATTCTGAACCTACGAGTTCCTTACAAATCTATCCCCCAAACACCATCCCCAAATCCACCTCCAATTCCGGAAACACTGCCGAGCGCAGTACCTCATCCTCCAACACCGGAGCCAAACCAATGTACTTCCCAGCCTCATTAAGTACATACACCCGTACCTCACGATCGAGCGGGTAAACCAGCCAATACTCCCGCACCCCGGCCTCTTCATACACCTGGTATTTTTCGCGCATTTCTTTTTTGCTATTGCCAGGGGAAAGAATTTCGATGATTAAATCGGGGGCACCATCACAACCCTGATTATCCAATTTACCTGGGTCACAGATGACACATAAATCCGGCTGAACGACTGTCGTCGTTTGACCCTTTTTTAGGCTAACTGGTAAACGTACATCAAAAGGAGCAGCGAAAACCTGGCAACTTTTGCCTAAGAAATGACCATACAGACGAAAATTTAAAGCACCAGCGATTTGTTGATGAAAGGTATTCGGGGCAGGGCTCATAGGAAACAAACGCCCCCGTATCAACTCCACACGTTCTTGAAATTGCCAACTTAAGTAATCTGCATAGGTGTATACCCCCTCGGGATCGAGCTGGCTCAAACTGGTGATGGGTGTGGTTGCGAGACTTGCCATAGTGCTGGTTTATTGGCTAAAATTAACGTGAGTTATGAATTAAAACTGCCAGGAGGGCAGTTATCTCGGTAGAAATAATGGAGTGTTTATGGTTCAAGGCTGCCCGGGGGGCAGCTATCTATAAGATTTTGTCAAAGATAGCTGCCCCCCGGGCAGCCGCAACAATATCCCGATTACCTTATATCTACCAAGATAGCTGCCCTCCAGGCAGCAAAACACCTCGTCTGGAATTTATCGAATTGATTTTCAATTCCATTAATTCAAAACTCACGTTAAAATTAAGCATTTCCACAAGCTTGCGCAAGGGCAGAAGTGGGGATGATCATTTCCGAGCCACAAACTTCCCCAAATACGCCTCTGCAAATCTCCGCCCCATCGCCCTTTGCCCCGCTGAATCAAAATGGATCTTATCCCCCTTATGCTGTAAATCCTGGGTAGAAATCACGGCGGTAAAAAGGTCTTTAGCCGCGTGTGCCCAGATGAGTTGATTGATCTTCTTCCATTGCTCTGGGTTTTGAGAATAAGCGCCCAATTCACCCATCAAAACGGGGAGTTGAGGGTTCCCCACAGCAGTTCGGAAGTTTTGCAACAAACGGGCCAGGTTTTCAGGATAAAGGGGGATGTTTTTGTCATTGGCGTCACTTTCGCCCTGGTGCCACAAAATGCCTTTGATCTGGCCGTATTTTTTGCCAATGGCCACCTTTTCCAAAAAATTGGACCAGAGTTTGACCTCCCGGTAGGTTGAGTCTCCAAGCCATTGCCGCATTGAACTGCCGCCCACTGCGGTGGGGAGGAGGAGAATGGAAACCTTTTTGGGGATGCCTTTGAGCATGGTTTTTCCGAAGGACAATCCACAATCCAGGCCAACCCGGCTAGGCTCGTAAAAGTGCAGGGGCTCCTTGGCGAGGATCACTTCACCCTTGCTATTGATGCTGAAGATGCGTGGATCGGTGAGGGTATCCTGGGCTTCTACGATGCCTCGCCCGGCCATATTGGATTGACCAGCCAAGAGGAAAACCCAGACTTTGTTGGGCTTGGGGAGTTTGACTGATTTGGTGTTGCCTGCCTGAGCTCCAAGCAAAAGTGGGAGCGACAAAAAAACGAATGAGGCCAAAAGGTTTTTCATGCGAGAGGATTTATCAGAATTGATGTATGAATGGATACGACTAATTTGATTAAAACCTTGCATATTGACTTACGTTGCGTAGTAAGCAGCTTCGCTGCTTGTTTTTGTAACCGCGACGACGCGACGGCGCGACGGTCTGTGCGCTTCGCACACCTTCACGTCGTTTTACGTCACACATTTGGCGCAGCCAAATGAATCGTCGCGCCGTCGCATCGTCGCGGTTACAAAAATTTGGCGCAGCCAAATCAAAAAATTGTTGCTTTTCTCAATCGCAACGATTTGATAATTAGACTTATTGATTCTTTACACACCCAACTACCTTGTACACCTTCCCATCCGATTTGGTGTAAATGAATAACTCCCGATCCAGACCGACCCCTAAACGGAAATCCGGTTTGATGCCCTTGTTCAAATCCAACATGTTTATCGTTTTATCCCCCATTTTTAGCTCCAACTCGTGGATCGTTGCTTGTTTGCCCTGCTTCAATTGATCCGCTTCCGCATAAAAGACCCTGCCAAGGGCAATTTCGCCAAAAATGTATTTACCCCATAATTCCGGGATTGCAGTGCCCGTGTATACAAAGCCGCCCTCAATGGCTTTGCCCTCATCGTGGTCAAATTGGAGCACAGGGTAGAGGTAGTTGTGTTTGCTGTCGTCGGCAGGGAGAGCGTATACCTTGTCCATTTTGGCTTTGGGGTTGATCACATAAGTGCCTTCGCGGTACGGCCAGCCATAATCACCACCGGCGACGGCCAGGTTGAGCTCTTCGATGTTGATGTGGCCGATATCGGCGATCAGTAGTCGACCATCAGGAGTCCAAGTATAGCGGTTGGGATTGCGGAAGCCCCGACAAAAAACTTCCCGGCAAGCCT
>JAAFHQ010000789.1 GCA_013298445.1 Chitinophagales bacterium
AGATAAGGTCGCCGGCCTGGCAGGTCACACAGAAGATGTCTTCATCACCGCCCAGGTTGAACCAGAACATGCCCTCGCCGTCCACAAAAAAGCGTACCTCATCCTCGGTGTGGATGTGCTCACTCAGGAACTTGGTACGCAACATTTCCAACTGCGGGTGATCGGGTGTAACATTGATCACGTCGGCGGTTTTGTAACCGTTGGAGTCCATGTAAGGCTTCAATTTGTGGGCATACGCGCCGATAATGGTGTCCTGGTCAGCGTTGTCGGCAAATTCGACAGCGGCTTCCCATTGCTCATAAATGACCCCACGGGCGTTCAAAAAGCTTTTGATCTCGGCAGGATCATTGACAACGGTTTGTTTGTCTGGAATGGTAAGGATGGCCATGGATAGAAATTTAGCGTTGAAGGGTTGAGAAGGTTGAGAGAGGTTGAGAAGGTTTAGGCTACCGCAGCGTCATTGTCCAAGCCGCTCGTGGAACCTCAACCTTCTCAACCTCTCTAAACCTTCTCAACTCCTCAACTTCAATTTTAAGTATTCACACTCTAACAAAAACTCCACCACTTCCACATGCCTTTTGGCATCGGCGACGGTGTTGCCCCAGGTGTACATGCCGTGTCCAGCGATGAGAAAAGCGCGAAGTTCGGTATCGCTCTGCCGCACAAACTCTGCTAATTCGATAGACAATGCAGCAATATCCTGCGTATTGGCAAAGATGGGAATTTTTACGGAAATTTCATGGGTTTTGATGCCACTAAAACCTTTCAAAATTTCATAATTTTCGAGCACAATTGCCCCCTCAGCCTGCAGCAATTGGGAAACGACCGTATTGAGCACGGTATGGGTATGCAATACACAATGGGCCTCGGGGAAAAGTTTGTACACCGCGCAATGCAAGAGGGTTTCAGCAGAAGGTTTGCGGGCATCATCAATCGGGTTGCCCGAAGCATCTACCTGCAAAAAATGTTTTTCGGCAAAGTCGCCCTTGTCCAGGCCGCTTTGGGATACAAAAAAACTGCTCTGTCCTACCTCCCGAAAGGAGTAATTGGAAGAAGTGGCTGGTGCCCAGCCTTTCTGGTGCAAAAAGTGAATGACTTTGACCAATTCAGCGCGTTGGCTCATCGCTTTTTTTGAGTGCAAGTGTACGAAATTTAAAACAAAAAAGCCCAGCCTGAATGTCAGACTGGGCTTGGTAGCCTCGAGTGGAATCGAACCACTATCTTAGGTTCCGGAAACCTACATACTATCCGTTGTACTACGAAGCCGTATGAAAATTTCTCTTTCGAGAGCGCAAATATACAAAAGCTATTTTCACAAAGAATAATTTTTTCTAAAAAAAGGAAACTACTTTTAGCGGAACTAAGTTCCATTGGAATGAGAAAGATTGCCATTTCAGACATCCACGGCTGTAATGCCACGTTTGAAGCATTGCTCCAACAAATCAATTTTTCCAAAGCAGATCAACTGTTTTTGCTGGGCGATTACCTTGATCGGGGGCCCTCCTCCAAGCAGGTGTTGGATACCATCTTTAGGCTCAAGGCAGAAGGTTACCAAATCAATTGCCTGCGGGGAAACCACGAAGAAATGCTCTTATGGGCGCTCAGTGGGCACAGTTACAATTTGGAGTCTTTTTTACGAAATGGCGGTGAGATAACCCTGGCCAGCTTTGGGGTACAACATCCCCGAGATATCCCCGCGCAATATTTGGATTTTTTAGAAAACCTGCCTCTTTGGATTGAAGAGGATGAATTCATCTTTGTCCATGCAGGCCTACATTTTGTGCCTGGCACCAGTCCTCTAGAACATCAGGATAAAATGCTCTGGATTCGCAATTGGTACAATGATATAGATTTGGATTGGTTGGGGCAACGCTTCATTGTACATGGCCATACCCCGACACCCTACGCCACGATTCGAAATTTGTTTCGCCATTTTAACGGTTTACGGGTCATCAACATTGATGCAGGTTGTGTATTTCGACAGGCGGGGTATGGGCATTTGTGCGCCGTTGATCTGAGCAATCGACATCTGTATTTTGAGCCACGTCACCCTAATGATGAGATTGGAGAACCCTATATTAAATGAATCTTCCTCTATCAGGCATTCATCCCTGAGGTGAATCCTTGGGTGCCTTAGGTTTCTTAGGTGGCAAAAATACTTGTTCTTTCTTTTTCACCACCTAAGAAACTTAAGGCACTAAAGATTCACCTTAGAAATTGTACCTTATCGCATGGCCTTAAATGCATTGATCAAGCCATTTGTAGACGCATCATGTGAGCTTACCGCTGAAGCATTTTCCAACTCCGGCAAAATCTTATTGGCCAATTGTTTGCCCAATTCAACCCCCCACTGGTCAAAGCTGTAAATGTTCCAAATCACGCCCTGGGTGAAAATTTTGTGCTCGTACATGGCAATCAAAATACCCAGGGTACGCGGATCGATTTTTTTCACCAAAATGGAGTTGGTCGGTTTATTGCCCTGAAATACTTTGAAGGGCAGCAATTCCGCGATTTCCGCCGCTGACTTGCCTTGTTTCACCAATTCCGCTTCCACTTCTGCTGCGGTTTTACCCATCAGCAAGGCTTCGGTTTGGGCAAAAAAGTTAGACATCAACTTCACATGGTGATCTCCAATTGGATTGTGGCTTTGTGCGGGTGCGATGAAATCACAGGGAATCATTTTGGTCCCTTGGTGAATCAGCTGATAAAAGGCGTGTTGGCCGTTGGTGCCCGGTTCACCCCAAATGATCGGGCCGGTTTGGTAGTCTACAGCCTGGCCATCGCGGCCTACGTATTTGCCATTGCTCTCCATGTTGCCTTGTTGGAAATAAGCGGCAAAACGGTGCAAATATTGGTCATAAGGCAGGATGGCTTCAGTAGCCGCGCCGTAAAAGTTGTTGTACCAAATGCCAATCAGGGCCAAAATGACCGGGATATTTTGTTCCAGGGGAGTTTGGTAAAAATGCTCGTCCATGGCGTGTAAACCTTCAAGCAATTCCCTGAAATTGTCAAAACCTATCACACAGGCAATGGGCAAACCAATGGCCGAACTCAAGGAATAACGGCCTCCTACCCAATCCCAAAACTCAAACATATTCGCCGTATCGATGCCAAAAGCAGCTACCGCTTTTTCGTTGGTAGACAACGCCACGAAGTGTTTAGCCACCTGGGATTGATCTTGAGCTTTGTGCAAAAACCAGGTTTTCGCCGTTTCGGCGTTTGTCATGGTTTCTTGCGTAGTGAAGGTTTTGGAGGCAATGCAGAAAAGAGTTGTTTCTGGATTCAGCGGCTTGAGGGTTTCCGCGATGTGGGTGCCATCCACGTTGGACACAAAATGCACCTTCATTCCGGGTTGCCAGTAAGGTTTCAGGGCTTCGGTCACCATCACTGGCCCCAAATCTGAACCACCAATGCCAATGTTGACGATATCGGTGATAGACTTGCCGGTGTAACCTTTCCATTCCCCCGACAAAATACGCTTGCTGAAAGCTTCCATCTTGGCCAAAACAGCGTTGACATCGGGCATTACATCCACACCATCCACCAAAATCGGTCGATTGGA
>JAAFHQ010000079.1 GCA_013298445.1 Chitinophagales bacterium
AGAGTTCCCAGTTAAACCATAGCTCGCGCGAAGTTTCAAATTGGAAATAAGCCGATTCCCTTTCAAAAAACCTTCCTCAGACAACCGCCAAGCCACGGCACCCGATGGGAAAAACGCAAATTTGTGGTTTTCTCCAAACTTGGAAGAACCATCTGAGCGGCCAGTAAGTGTGAACAAATACTTGTTGGACAAGGTATAATTGAGTCGTCCAAAATAGGAGTTAAACGCAAAACGCGATGCACCAGAGCTAACCGCAGGGTTGGTGGCACCTGCTCCCAGGTTGTTGAATCCGAAATAGTCAGTAGCAAAGTTGTTTACACTGGCCCCCATACCAAAAGTATTGGTTTCTTGCCAAGAGACGCCCAATAAGCCATTCAGCGCGTGTTTGTCGCCCAATTGCTTGTTGTAAGTCAAGTAGTTTTCCAATGACCAGAAACTCTCCTTGTTGCTACTGGTAGAGGCGTTGCCGTTGCCACCGATGTTCAGTGTACGGGTTTGAGATTGGTTGTTTTCTTGTGTTAGAACGTTGATGCCAAGCACTGTGCGCATCTCCAAACCTTTGGCAATGGTGATGTTTGAATACAAACTTCCCAAGGTTGTCTGGGTGTTCAGGATGTACTTACGCCCCATCAAACGGTGAACGGAGCTGAAGGTGCCTTCTGCAAACGGGAAATCTCGGTTGTTGGCATATGTTCCATCTTCATACTTCACTGGCAAAAACGGAAAGTCTTCTACAATCTGCCGCGCGATGGCATCATTTTGATCGACAATATTCTCGGTTTGGTTGTTGTAGCTCAAGGTGCCGCCTACTCTCAACCATCTTTTTACCTGGTCGTCAATCGTAAAGCGGCCAGAGTATCTTTTCATGTAAGAAGTCTTCATAAGCCCTTGATCGTCGCGGTAACCCAGCGAAATCGAATGTTGGGTGCGCTCGTTGCCACCACTAAAGCCCAATTGATGGTTTTGTGAAAGCCTACTTTGTGAGGTTTCTTCAAACCAATCCGTATCGAATTTAGGCGTACCATCACTGTTGAACACCCGTGGATCAGTGCGGCGCAATTTGGGGTTCAAATACGCCCATTTGCCTGCTGCCCAGCCTGCGGGGTCGTATTTGGCCATGTTGGCCCAAGCCAAATCTTCTACGGCCATGTATTGTTTGGCGTTCAATACTTCGGGCCGGTTTGGTCCTATGGTATTGACACTAAAATCACCGTTGTACGTTACCGAACCTTCACCAGCTTTTCCTTTTTTGGTGGTGACCAAAATGACCCCGTTGGCACCTCTGGCACCATAAATGGCGGTGGAAGAAGCATCTTTGAGCACCTCTACCGATACGATGTCGTTGGGGTTGATGTAGTCAATGGCTGAGCTGAATTGGTTTTGGTTACCCTGTGGTAGCATCACTCCATCTACCACATAAAGCGGGTTGTTAGAAGAGTTGATGGAACTAAATCCACGCACACGAATGGTTGTTCTACCACCTGGACGACCCGAGTTGGTGTTTACTTGCACCCCGGCAATCCTTCCAGACAGTGCCTGGGTGAGTGATGCGGAGGGGCGTTCCATGAGTTGGTCGACTTTGACGGAACCAACCGAACCAGTCAAGTCCGATTTTTTGGCCGTTCCATAACCAATTACCACAACGCCCTCTAACAGCTTTGCGTCCGTTTTTAGGCTGACGGTAAGCGTGGTTTGAGCACCTACTACAATTTCTTGTGAAAGATAACCAGTATAGGAGAAAACCAATGTTGCATCCTCCGGTACTTCCAAACTGAACTGTCCGTTTACGTCAGTTACCGTACCATTTGTAGTGCCTTTCACTAAAATGCTTACGCCAGGTAGTGCTGAATTGGTTTCATCCAAAACTGTACCATTAATGGCCTTAACTACCGTTGATTCAGTTTCCACTTTTTCGAGTGGTTCTCGATTGGGGGTGGCATGTAAAACGCCGAAACAGCAAATCAGCAGTGCGATTTGGGGGAGCAGCAAGCGACCAAAATGAGGCCATGTACTGCCTTGAAGTAACTTTTTTTTCATTTTGTTAAACCCGAAATGGGAGATTAAGGGGGTGAGAGAATTTTATTTTAAAAATCAAACCAAATTTAGTAAAAAAATTAAGTATTGCGTTAATTACAATAATAAAATAATGAATTTAATTCCCTAGAAAAAATTTAATTTGTAAAACACTAAAAATACCAGCTCAGCCCAGTCAGCTTCAATTCGTTATAGCTGTGAGAAAAATTTAGCCCTCAATTCTGTTGCGGAACGGGTGTCTTAAATCATAGACGTATTTATTCTTTATCGCCCCCTAATTCACAAACATCACCCCCTTTTCCTTGGCCATTTGGTTGATTTTGTATAAATTATTGTCGATGGTGGTTTTGAGTTTGGACAATTCCTCGTCCACCATTTGGCTCAACTTGCTGCGCACTTCCTCCCCTTGTTTGGTTGGTCGAAAATCCCCTTGAGCCTGTTCTATCATCAAGTGCGCCAGGCGGTTGTTCAATTTGATGCCATAGTTCAGCGGGTCCTGCACACTCTGGTTTTTGGTTTGGTGGATGTTGTTTTCGATGGTATTCAGCTCCTCCTCAAACTTCTTGATCGCATCCATCATGTCTTTGTTCTTCTCATCGCTGCCCAGTTTGTTTTTCAGATAGCCCAGGTCTTCCTTGATTTTGCGCAGGTTGATGATGCCTTCGTTGGCTTCCGTGACCTTGTTGCGCACCTTCATCAGGAATTCAAATTGTGCCTGGAAGTCTTCGGGACTGGTATTCAAACGGGGGTCCCTGAGGATTTCAAAATCCTGGGTTTGGCTTTTTCCATTGACCGTCAGACGCACCTGGTATTTGCCGGGTACCGCTTTAGGCCCCTGGTTTGGCGAGCCATAAAAGACCATACCCGGAAAGGTTTTATAGCCCGGATAACGCATGTCCCATACAAAACGTCCACCTCCTGCTTTGACAGTGATTTGATTCAACTTATCCTTGGCCTTGGTGCTGAAGGTACGGATGGTATCGCCGTCGCTTTCCAGGATATCAATTTTGACCTCCGCCCCGGTTTCCAGTTTTTTGATGAAATAATGGATCATCACCCCGTTGGGATGGTTTTCCCCTTCCAGCTTGGGGTCGCGGCGATTGCTGCCGGCCATGCGGTAAGTTGGCATCGGTTGGTACAGGATGGCTTCTTTGGCGGCCAATTCAGTGCTCAACTGTTGCAATGGAGTCAAGTCGTCGATGAGCCAGAAGCTGCGCCCATGCGTAGCCGCGATGAGATTGTCGTTTTTGACCGCCAAATCGGCAATGGGCACAGGGGGCAAGTTGAGTTGTAGTTTTTGCCAGTTGTCGCCATCGTCAAAGGAGACCCACATGCCTTTTTCGGTACCTGCGTACAACAGTCCTTTGCGTTTTTGGTCAGCTCTTACCACCCTTACAAATTCATCTTTGGGGATTCCTTTGGTGGTGACGGTCCAGGTTTTTCCATAATCCAAAGTCCGGTATATGTAGGGTGTATAGTCGCCAAACTTATAGGAAGTGGCGGCGATGTATGCCTCACCCTTCACAAAGGGGCTGACTTCTACTGCGTTGATCATGTTGAGTTTGGGTGACATCGGTGGAGTTACGTTTTTCCAGTTTTTGCCCCCGTCCTGGCTTAGGTAAACCAGACCGTCGTCAGAGCCCGTCCAAATTTCGCCTTCGGTATAGGGTGATTCTGCTGCCGCAAAAATATTGGCGTAATACTCCGCTCCGGTGTTGTCTTGAGTAATCGGGCCACCGGAGGATTTGATTGTTTCAGGCTCAGCCCGGGTCAGATCGGGGCTGATCACTTCCCAACTTTCCCCTCCATTCAGACTCATGTGCAAGTGATTGGAACAAGCATAGAGTTTTTTAGGGTTATGTGGGCTAAAAAAGACGGGATAGTTCCAGTTGAACCTGTATTTCATCACTTCCGCACCCGAGCCTGCGGGCAGATCTGGATATACGTTGGTTGAGCGTTCCTGGCCCGTTTCCAGGTTTTGCATGGTCATGTAGCCTTTGTAATCGCCTCCGTATACTACTTCACTGTTCATTGGATCGGGTGCCAGGTGGGCGCTTTCGCCAATGGCCAGGGCATCCCAATCTTTTTCGGTCACGGCACTTCCATTTGTACGGTGTGGGATGCGCACGCTAGTATTGTCCTGCTGCGCCCCATAGATGCGATAAGGAAAATGATTGTCGGTGGATACGCGGTAAAACTGAGCGGTGGGTTGGTTGTGGTAAGTCGTCCAGTTGTTGCCGCCATCATTCGAAATTTGGGCACCACCATCGTCGGCAATGATCATCCGGCGGTTGTTGTCGGGGTCAATCCAGAGGTCATGGTGGTCGCCGTGGGGAGCATTTTTGAGGGTGAAGGTTTTACCACCGTCCTTGGATACGCCGTAACTCACGTTCATCACGTACACAATGTCTTCATTCTGGGAGTCGGCAGTAATGCGGCAATAGTACCAGGCGCGTTGGAGCAGGGCGCGATCCTGGTTGATGCGGGCCCAGGTTTGGCCGCCATCGTCGGAGCGGTAGACCCCACCTTCCTTGTTTTCGATGATGGCCCAAATCCGATTGGAATTTTGAGGCGAAACGGTCACCCCAATGATGCCATTAATGCCAGTGGGCATGCCAGGTTTATCGGAAAGGTTTTCCCAGGTGTCGCCGCCGTCGGTGCTTTTCCAGAGTTTGGAATCCGGGCCACCACTGTCCATACGGTAACCATTGCGGGTCATGTTCCAGGTACTGGCGTAGATGATGCGCGGGTTGTTGGGGTCGAGGATGAGGTCACCTGCACCCGCCTTATCGTTGATGTAGAGGATTTTTTTCCAAGTTTGGCCGCCATCCAGGCTGCGGAATACGCCGCGCATTTCGTTGGGCTTCCAAAGGTTGCCGAGGGCGGCAACGTACAATACATCGGCGTTTTTGGGGTGAACTCGAATGCGGGCGATGTGCCTTGAATCTTGGAGACCAATGCTTTTCCAAGTAGCCCCAGCGTCGGTTGACCTCCAGAGTCCGGCCCCGGAAGCCACGTTGTTGCGCAGGGTTTGTTCTCCTTCTCCTACGTAAATCACATTGGGATCACTTTCCGCTACGGCAACCGCACCTATGGAACCGCCGAAGTATTTGTCGCTGATGTTGTCCCAGGTTTGGCCTGCATCCTGGGTGCGCCAGACTCCTCCACCGACGGTACCGAAGTAGTACAAATTGGGATTGCCGCGTACCCCTGTGGCAGTACTGGAGCGTCCGCCGCGGAAGGGGCCGAGCTCGCGCCAGCGGAGGCCGTCGTAGAGGGCTGGATCAAAAGTGAGGGATTTGTTGGTTTGGGCCAGGCTCAGGATGCTGAATAAGAGCAGCGTGCCCAGGGAGAGAATGGATTTTTGCATTTGGTTCGGCTTGTGTTGGTTTCTGGGGATTAAAATAGGAAAAAAGGAGGTGGGTTGTTTCTCAGCGGTTGATTTTTCGAGTAAAAACGGGGCAGGGAACAACCCGTGTTATCAAATTAAGGGCTTCAAACTAAAAAATGAGCAAAGAGACAATAATAAAAGCGCATCGCCGCAGGCAAGGTTCCAAGCAATTTCTTGCTTTCCCTAAACACAAAACCTTGTCCAACACCCACTTTCCACCCATTTTTCCCCAATGACACTTCGTAAGAAAACACCCTATAAAAATCTATCCGCCAACAACTTACAATCAAAAACCTAAAATTACTGCTTCGTAACAATACCCAAATTTTAATTCGCTGGAAAACAAATCCACCCTTACCTTTGAATAACGCATGATTTAAGCCGCAATCCGCTTTTTGACTGCCGCCACAAAGGCACTAAGACAACAAGAGCACAATCATTATCCTTTGCGTCTTAGTGCCTTTGTGGCCTCTGGAAAAAGCATTGCCAGATTTCAACGAAAACACGGACATGGAATTGAACAAGTACAGCAAGATCATTACGCAAGACCGCTCACTACCCGGCGCACAAGCCATGTTGTATGGCATTGGTCTGAGCGAGGAGGATTTGAAGAAGGCCCAGGTTGGCATCGTCAGCACGGGCTGGGAAGGCAATACCTGCAACATGCACCTGAATGGTTTGGCCGATCTGGTCAAACAAGGGGTGCTGGAAAGTGACCTGGTGGGTTTGATTTTCCATACCATCGGAGTCAGTGACGGGATTTCAAACGGTACTTCGGGGATGCGCTATTCTCTGCCTTCCCGCGACATCATTGCCGATTCGATCGAAACCGTAGCTGGTGCGCAATTTTACGACGCCATTGTCCCCATCGTGGGTTGTGATAAAAACATGCCTGGTGCCATGATTGCCCTGGGTCGCCTGAATCGCCCTTCGATCCTGGTGTACGGCGGCACCATCAGTTCTGGCCACCACAACGGCCGCAAACTTGACATCATTTCCGCTTTTGAAGCTTACGGCCAGTCCGTAGCCGGAAAACTGGATGATGGAGAGTACAAAAAAATCGTACAAAATTCCTGCCCAGGCTCAGGTGCCTGTGGCGGTATGTATACGGCTAATACCATGTCTTCGGCGATTGAAGCGCTGGGGATGTCCTTGCCATTCAACTCTTCTATCCCGGCCAATCACCCCGAAAAACTGAATGATTGCCACCGGGTGGGAAAAGCCATCCTGAACGTCCTGGCCAAAGACTTGAAACCACGCGAAATCATGACCCGCGAAGCATTTGAAAATGCCATCCGTGTCATCATTGTCCTCGGTGGTTCCACCAATGCGGTACTGCACCTCATTGCCATGGCCAAATCGGTTGGAGTACCATTGACCATCAACGACTTCCAGGCCATGAGCGACAAAACGCCCCTGCTGGCTGACCTCAAACCTTCCGGCAAATACGCCATGGAAGATTTGTACGGCGTAGGTGGGGTGCCTGGTGTGATGAAAATGATGTTGGCGGAAGGCTTGCTGCACGGCGATTGTATGACCGTAACGACTAAAACCGTAGCAGAAAACCTATCCGAAATTGCCGGACTTACCCCCGAGCAACCCATCATCAAACCGCTCAGTGAGCCGATCAAAGCCTCGGGTCACATCCAGATTTTGTACGGCAACCTCGCTACCGAAGGCGCTGTAGCAAAAATCACGGGTAAGGAAGGTGAGTACTTCCGTGGCCCTGCACACGTTTTTGATTCAGAAGAAGCTTTAAATGCTGCCATCGCCGCTAAACAATTGAAGGCTGGTGAGGTTATAGTCATCCGTTACTGCGGCCCTCGGGGTGCGCCGGGTATGCCCGAAATGCTCAAACCAACTTCCGCCATCATGGGTGAAGGTCTGGGCGACAAGGTAGCCCTGATCACCGATGGTCGTTTCTCGGGTGGTACCCACGGCTTTGTCGTTGGTCACATCACCCCCGAAGCGGAGCGCGGTGGCAACATCGCTCTGGTCCGTAATGGTGACGAAATCAGCATCGACGCCGGGAACAATACGCTCATTTTGCACGTTGATGACGACGAATTGGTCATCCGCCGCGCTGAGTGGATTGCACCACAACCGAAAGCAACCTTTGGAATCCTAGCCAAATATCGACACATGGTCTCATCTGCCAGTGAGGGATGTGTTACAGATCAATTTTAACTAAAGTTGAGAAGTTGATAGGTTGAGGAGTTGAGGCTGCCGCGAGCGATTTTGACAATGTCCTTGTCTAAGTCTCTTGCGGCAGCCTCAACTCCTCAACTCCTCAACTCCTCAACCTTCAAACAGTCCATGTATGGAAAGTTCGCAGGCGACAGCCACTTTAGAGCCTGAGGCCGCACCAAGTGCCCCTAAAATTTCAGGAGCAGAAGCGGTACTCCGTTGCTTTTTAGAAGAAGGAGTAGATACTATTTTTGGTTACCCCGGCGGCGCAATTATGCCCATTTACGATGCCCTGTACGATTATCAAGATCGGCTGCGGCACATCCTCCCCCGCCACGAGCAGGGAGCGGTGCACGCTGCCGAAGGTTATGCCCGCGCTACCCGCAAAATCGGGGTCGCCATGGCCACGTCTGGCCCAGGTGCCATGAACCTGGTCACGGGTCTTGCTGATGCTTTATTGGATTCTACCCCGATCGTCTGCGTCACCGGTCAAGTCTTTTTTCACCTGCTGGGAACCGATGCTTTCCAGGAAACCGATGTGATCAATACCACCATGCCGGTTACCAAATGGAACGTGCAGGTCACCCGCGCCGACCAGATTCCGGCAGCGATGGCCAAGGCCTTCCACATTGCGAATACCGGTCGTCCGGGTCCCGTTTTGGTCGACATCACCAAAAATGCGCAGAACGAGCTCATGGAGTTCTCGTACCAGCGCAAACCGCTCATTCGCAGCTATCATCCTGCTTCCAAGCCGGATGCGGAAGCACTGCGGGATGCTGCTGAGTTGATCAACAATGCTCAGAAACCAATGATTCTGGCGGGTCATGGCATCCAGATTGCCCATGCCCAGGATGAATTTAAAGCTTTTGTAGAAAAAACGGGGATTCCATTGGCCTGTACCATCCACGGTTTGTCCAGTATTCCTAACGATCACCCGCTCCACATGGGTATGTTGGGCATGCACGGCAACTACGGCCCCAACATCAAGCAAAACGAATGTGATGTGCTCATTGCCATCGGCATGCGTTTTGACGACCGCGTAACGGGCCGCCTCGACAAATACGCCAAACAGGCCAAGGTCATCCACATCGAGATCGATCCTTCGGAAATCCATAAA
This sequence comes from Chitinophagales bacterium, assembly GCA_013298445.1. Taxonomy (GTDB): domain Bacteria; phylum Bacteroidota; class Bacteroidia; order Chitinophagales; family Saprospiraceae; genus Haliscomenobacter. The sequence goes on from JAAFHQ010000079.1 coordinate 8,730, forward strand.
AACGTCCACGCCCACGTGCCCATTCTGGCAGATGCCAAACAGGCATTGAAAGGTTTGTTGCCACTGGTCAAAGAAAAATCTTACCCTGAATGGCTGGCTGAATTTCATGCCTGCGACGACATCGAATACAGCAAAGTCATTCAGCACGACATGCAGCCTTCCCCCAAGGGCGAAATCCGCATGGGCATGGTGGTCAATGAAGTATCCGAGCAAACCAAGGGCATGGCCATTGTCGCTACCGATGTAGGCCAACACCAAATGGTGGCTGCGCGCTACTACAAATTCAAGGATACCAATCAGTGGGTATCTTCAGGTGGTGCTGGTACGATGGGTTATGGCTTGCCGGCGGCTATGGGTGCTAAAATGGCACAACCTCACCGTGAAACCGTAGTCTTTATCGGCGACGGTGGTTTCCAAATGACCCTGCAAGAATTGGGAACTTGCGCCCAGTGGCACATTGGCGTCAAAATTGTGATCCTGGACAACAACTTCCTGGGCATGGTGCGCCAATGGCAACAATTGTTCTTTGACCGCCGCTATTCTTCGGTGGAATTGGTCAACCCTAATTTTGTCAAAATCGCGGAAGGTTTCGGGGTTGCGGGCAAACAGATCACCAAGCCGGAGGAAGTAAAAGACGCCATTGCTGAAATGTTGGCCCATGATGGCCCCTACCTATTGCATGTAAGTGTGGAAAAAGAGGAAAACATTTTCCCAATGGTACCTGCGGGATGTGCAGTGGATGAGATAGTGCTTGAATAAAAGGTTGAGAAGTTGAGAGGTTGAGAAGTTTAGTTCGTTTTCTTCTCAACTCCTCAACTCCTCAACTCCTCAACTAAAAATAATGACCAAAGAATATACGCTCACCGTTTTTACGGAGCACCAAACGGGGATGTTGTCGCGGGTAGTATCCATTTTTACCCGACGTTACATCAACATTGAAAGTTTAACCACCTCCAAATCTTCGATGCCGGGCATCCACCGTTTTACGATTGTGGTGAACGCAACTGAAGATGTTGTGCGCAAATTGTGCGGCCAACTGGAAAAGCAGGTAGATGTGCTCAAAGCCTTCTACGATGAAAATGCGGAAATCGTTTACCAGGAAATCGCGCTGTACAAAATTCCTACGCAGAAGTTTATGCAGGGCAATCGGCTGGAAAAATTAATTCGCCAGCACAATGCCAAAGTGTTGGAAATTGAAGAAGAGTACATTGTGGTCGAAAAAACCGGGCACGCTGATGAGACCGAAGCGCTACTCGAAGCTTTAAAAGAAATTGGAATTTTTGAATTCGTCCGCTCAGGTCGGGTAGCCATTCCAAGACCGATGGAGCGCTTGAGCAAATACTTGCGACAATTGGAATTGGAGGCGGAGGAAACTTTGTAGTCGACCAATTGCAGTCAAATAAAATGTCGAGGGGCATCGTACACAAGTTTTACTTCGTACGATGCCCCTCAATATTTTAGGTTATAGTCAATCAATCCGTTAGATCAACGCCTCAACCTCCATCTCCACCGGAACCATCCAACCACGGGTATCCTCAATCCGGCCTGTACGCAAGCCTTCAATTTCAGATTTCAACATGCTACCAATCTTGCGAGACTCTATCGCAGGCAAGGTCATCAGGTGGCCGTTGTAGCTGATTTCGGATACATGGGAAACAACCGCCGCTGTTCCAGCCCCAAAGCACTCCTGCAACTTGCCAGCTCCGTGTGCTGCAACCACCTCATCGATGGTGATGGTTCTTTCCTCCACGGGAATACCTTTGTCCCGCAAAATGTGTAGGAAGCTATCCCGGGTAATGCCTTTCAGGATGGTACCGTCTGTATAGGGTGTAACCACTACGTTGTCAATGACAAAAAAGATGTTCATCGTACCCGACTCCTGAACGTTTTTGAATTCAGGGCCTTCCAGCCACATCACCTGGTCAAAACCTTGTTTTAGTGCATTTTGGGCGGGCAACAGAGATGCTGCATAGTTTCCAGCCGACTTGGCCTCGCCAGTGCCTCCTTTACCCGCACGGATGTATTGGGTTTCCGCCAACAAACGGACTGGCTTGGAATAGTATGGCCCAACTGGGCAGGTAAAAATGATGAACTTGTAGGTATCTGATGGTCTTACCCCAATGAATTCATCGGTCGAGAACATGAAAGGGCGCAGGTACAGCGCACTTTCTTCACCAGAAGGAATCCAGTCCGCTTCCAGACCGACTAGGGCGTGCAGGGCGTCCAAAAACAGGTCTTCAGGAAATGCGGGCATACACATGCGCTCAGCCGAAGCGTTGATGCGGTGCAGGTGCATTTCCGGACGCAGCAGCATCGGCTGGCCTTCCTGGTTTTTGGTGGCTTTCATGCCTTCAAAAATAGATTGGCCATAGTGAAGAACCATTGATGCAGGGTGCATTTCGAATGGTGCAAATGGCTCAATGCGTGGGTTCACCCACTCTCCCCCTTCATAATCCGCCACAAACATGTGGTCGGTGAATACCCGACCGAATGGAAGGTTATTAAAGTCCAGCGTTGAGAGTCTGGAATTTTGGGTCCTCGTGATCTCGATTTTGTTTTTCATGGTGACCAACAAATTTTCAACGAAATTACATAAATTTATGCAAAGATTCTAGCTTTCGCAGCAAATACCGATTTTTGTTCGGTATAATTTGGATTTTCAATCAGATTAAAGAATTTAATTTTGAACACTTCGTTTTTAGACTACAAAGTATTCGTCCCTGGGGAAAGTGCGGAGCAGCACCAAAAACTCAAAGGCAAACACGCTAAAGGGCTATTATTGCTTTTTATAAGCCATGAGCAACAGTCCGAGCTTTTGGATTTTTTGAAAAAAATCCTCGTCGCCGTACAGTTTGACCTTGAGGAAGATACTGCCTATTTAGACTTTAACGCAACTGAAGCCGTAAACGTGGCCTCACTTGCGGCAATAAATGCATCCAAAACGGTAATTTGTTTTGGTTTTCCCTTGCCACAGCTCGGATTTCACTTCGAAATCCCCAATTATTACCCTTTTAAACACCAGGGTACTACTTATTTGTTCGTAGACGACCTGCTGACCATTTACGAAGAACGCCAGGCCGGCGGCAAAAAGTTGTCGGGTGCCTTGTGGAAATGTTTGCAGGAAATGTTTAAATGAGGACACCCCACCTTCGGTGGAGTCTGAAACTCACACAATGAATAATCATGGAAATCGTCAATTCAAACAAGCGCAAATTTGATGCCATCGTGATAGGCTCTGGCATGTCGGGAGGGATCGCCGCCAAGGAATTGTGTGAAAAAGGGCTAAAGACGCTCGTACTGGAACGTGGCCCCAAACTCGACCACATTGCCGATTACCACACCGCCAATACCCCTTTGTGGGAATTGCCTCACCGCAATCGCCAAACCTGGGAAGATAAAAACAACACCCACCCTATCCAATCCAAGTGTTACGCCTTTAATGACGGCACCCGGCATTTGTTTGTACGCGACGACGAAAATCCTTACCAACAAGTCAAACCTTTTTCCTGGATTCGTGGCTACCATGTGGGGGGTAAAAGTTTGATGTGGGCCCGCCAAAGCTACCGCATGGCACCCCTAGAATTTGAGGAGAACGCAATTGACGGACATGGCAACGATTGGCCCATCCGCTACAATGACCTGGCCCCCTGGTATTCCTACATCGAACGTTTTGTAGGCATCAACGGCATGAAAGAAGGCCGCGAGATGTTGCCCGATGGTGAATACCTTCCTCCCATGGAGTTGACGCCGATTGAAAAAAACTTCAAAGCAGCGGTTGAG
>JAAFHQ010000794.1 GCA_013298445.1 Chitinophagales bacterium
CCTTCCACCTTGACTAGTCACCCCCTCCACCCTGTCAAATCCGCCATTTCCACCCCCCATTGGTCTACTAGCCGAACCCAAAGCCAGCAATTTTTCCTACATTTCCCCTTCATCAACCATTAAAGCCACATGAATTGGAAATCTAGCATAGTTTGTATACTGGTGTTGTCCGTGAGTCATTTGTTGACGGCTCAAAATGCACTTCCACCCCAGTCCGATCCAAAGTTGTACACCATTGCCAATGCCGCTTCCCCCCAACGCCTGGAAGCCGACATCCGCAAACTGGTCAATTTTGGCACCCGCAATACCTTTTCAGACACCGTGTCGACCACCCGGGGCATCGGCGCAGCGCGGCGTTGGATAAAATCCGAATTTGAAAAAATCTCCACTGCCTGTAACTCCTGTCTGGAAATCAAAACCCAAAGCGAGTTCCTCAAAGGTGGCAGCAATCCCCGAATCACCAAGGATGTGACTGTAGTCAACATTCTGGCTATTCAACGCGGTACCCGTTATCCCAATCGCTACGTGATCATGAGTGGCGACATCGACTCCCGGGTCAGCGATGCTTCGGATGCCACCAAAGATTCACCCGGTGCCAACGACAATGGAACGGGGATGGCCGGGGCCATTGAAGCGGCCCGGGTACTGAGCAAGTATAAATTCCCGGTCAGCATCATTTATGTAGGACTTTCCGGCGAGGAACAAGGCCTGTGGGGTGGCCAACACATGGCCAAAATCGCGAAAGCCGAGGGGTGGGACATCATCGGGGTGCTCAACAACGATATGATCGGCAACATCGAAGGCATCAATGGCGAAATCGACAACACCACTTTCCGTGTGTTTTCCGAGCCTACGCCCCCACAAGAGGGCGAACGCGAACGCACCTGGCGGCGGGTTTACGGCGGCGAAGTCGACGGCCCATCGCGTCAATTGGCCCGCTACATCGATCGCCTGACCGATCAGTACTGCACCAACCTGGACGCCATCATGATTTACCGTCTGGATCGTTTTGGGCGCGGCGGCCACCATCGCCCTTTCAACGACGAAGGTTTTGCCGGGGTACGCATCATGGAAACCCATGAGCAGTACCAGCGCCAGCACCAGGATTTGCGCACCGAGGATGGCATCAAGTACGGCGACGTGATTGAGGGCGTAAACTTCCCTTATGCAGCCAAACTCACCGGAGTAAACATGATGGTTATGGCAGCGCTGGCTTCGGCCCCACCCGAGCCTAAAAATGTACAGATTGGGGGAATCGTCCTGCCTTCTACCCGCTTGAAATGGGATGCAGTCAACGATCCCGACATCATTGGCTACAAACTCTACTGGCGGGAAACGACCGCTGCCCAGTGGCAACATTCCCGTTTTGTGGATAAATCAGTGACGGATTTTACCCTCGAAAATGTTATCATTGATAATTATTTGTTCGGGGTAGCCTCGGTGGGGAAAGACGGGCATGAAAGCCTGGTGGTGTACCCGACGACCTTGATTGCGCGGCGCTAGTCTTTACAACAGCCCAATTTTTCCTTTCTTGGGTGCCCCTTAAGTGCCTTAGGTTTCTTAGGTGGTGAAAAAAATAAAACCTGCGTAGCAGGATAATCTTTCACCACCTAAGAAACCTAAGGCACTTAAGGGGCACCTAAGAATAATGAGCACATTGCATCAAAAACCTCCAAAATTTCACAAAATGAAGCCAACTTTTACCCTCTTCTTTTTCCTCCTCCTCAGCTTCCAGCTCCTCGCCCAAGGCCCTGTGCTGGTAGATGAAAAACGATTCCCCCTCGATCCCCAACTCACTTACGACGCCAATATCCCCTCGCCCGAGCAGTACTTTGGCTACAAACTCGGCGCAGAGTTCACCCTTTACGCCCATACCGTCAACTACGTCAAAGAACTGGATCGGCTTTCCGACAAAGTCACCCTGCATCAATACGGCAGCACCTATGAAGGTCGGCCCCTGATCCGTCTGGTCATCACCTCGCCGGAGAACCATAAAAACCTGGAAAACATCCGCCAACGCCACCTCAAACTCCTGGATGGCAGCGCTTCAGAAGTGGCCAGTCTGGTCAAATCCGAACCTATTTTTATCACCTACAGCTACAACATCCACGGCAACGAAGCCTCTTCGACCGAAGCAGTAGCCCAGGTCGCTTACCGCCTGGCCGCCGCACAGGATGAAGAAACCAAACGGATTCTCAACAACTCCGTGATCGTGCTCTACATCTGCGTCAACCCTGATGGACGCGACCGTTTCATTTATTGGTACAAATCAACTCAGCGCAGTGTATTGGGTTACGAGCCCCGCGACCTGGAGCACTACGAACCCTGGCCTGGCGGTCGCGGCAACCACTACTGGTTCGACGTCAACCGCGACTGGGTATGGGGCGTCCACCCCGAAACCCGCACCCTGACCATGGATTACCAGCAATGGATGTCGCAAGTGCACGTCGATTTCCACGAGCAGGGTTATAACAACAACTACTTCACTGCGCCTGGCACTACGCCACGCAATAAACTTTTGCCAGATACTTACGAGGCCTTGAGTGACACCTTTGGGCGCGCCAACATCAAAGAGTTTGACAAACACCGCATCAGCTATTTTACCCGCGATGCTTTCGACTTCTTTTATCCTGGCTACGGCTCCAGTTACCCTTCCGTAATGGGTGGCATCGCTATGCTGGTAGAGCAAGGTGGTATTGGTGGTGGCCGGGCAGTACAAACCGACGACGGTGGCTACAACGTGCTGCGTATACGCATTTTTGACCACTACACCAGCTCGATGGCGACCATCAAAAAAGCGGTGGAGCGCAAGGAAATTTTGTTAAAATACAGCGTCGATGCCTGGAATCCTGGTACGAGTAAAAGCCCCACCAAAACTTATTACCTTTCCGCCGAATCTCCCTATACCCTAGATGTGGTCAACATGCTACTCCGGCAACAGGTGAAGGTGGAAAAAGCGAGCAAAGCATTTACCGTAAGTGATGCCCTGGACTACCGCACTGGCCAAACAGGTTCCAAAAACCTGCCAGCAGGCACCTTCATCGTGAGCACCAATCAGGCCCGACACCTGTTCATCAGCAGTGTTTTAGAGCGCCGCCTGGCCATCGAAGATTCGGTGATGTACGACATGGCCACCTGGTCGGCCATCCTTGCCTACAACATCGAGGGGTATTCCAGCAACAGCAAACACAGCGTAGCTACCGATGTAATCACCCAAGCACTAACAGCCAGTTCTGGAGTGATCAACCCCAATGCCCAATACGCTTATGTTATCGAGTGGAAACAACGCAATGCCCCACAGGCACTAGCACAATTGTGGGCCAAAGGCTACAAAGTCCGGGCTTGCCACGAGCCCTTCAGCGATGGCAAAACGACCTGGGGTTACGGTTCCCTGATTGTACTGATTGAACGCAATGAAGACAAGCTCACGCAGATCCATCAGGACATGGTCGAGATTGCCCAAAAGGCCGGAGTCCTCATTCACGGATTGAGGACTCC
>JAAFHQ010000790.1 GCA_013298445.1 Chitinophagales bacterium
GGATCACTTTGGCGTTGTTGGTAATTTCTTCACCGATGACACCATTGCCCCGGGTGGCGGCGCGCACCAAAACATCGTTTTCGTATACCAGCGCAATGCTGCCACCGTCAAATTTGGGCTCGACCCCATAAGCCAGTTCAGTTTCTGGATCGATGTTCAAAAAACGTTTGATGGAAGCATCCCAATCGTTGAGGTCTTCGGCATTGTAGGAATTGGCCAAAGAGAGCATGGGGGTAAGGTGTTCGACCTGAGAAAAGTCTTCAGTCAAGTCGGCGGATACCCGTTGGGTAGGGGAGTCCGCGTTCACCAGTTCCGGGTGCTCCGTTTCAATTTTTTCCAACTGCTTGAACAGCTGATCGTATTCATAATCACTCACCACGGGATCGTTCTGGATGTAATACCGCCATTCGTGGTAGATGATCAAGTCGCTCAAGTCGGCGTGTTGCTGGGCAGGGGCCTGGTTGTGTACCGCATGATCCGCCTGAAGGTAGGCCTTCGAGCGTTCGTACAGGGATTTTTGGTCAGATTGGGTGTACATTGGATGATGGCTTTAAGCATAAGCCAGTTCATCATCAAGCCTTATTGATGATGAACTGGCGCACATCCAAAATTAATCCTTTCTTTCGATTTTGAAAATTTAAAACTATTTTTTGTTTTATTTCAACAATGAAATAGTTTTTGTTCGCTGACCATTGCTTACCTGCACCCAATACTGTCCCTTAGGTAAGGCTTTGACATTCAGGTCTATTTGCGAATTTTGAGTAACTTGTTGCAGCTTTTTACTTTGCAAAATGCGCCCTTGAACGTCCAACAAATTGACCCAAAGTTGTTCATTTTCTGTACTACCCTCAATTTCTACCCGGGCAAATTCAATAGCTGGATTTGGATAAACTTTGATTTGAGCCTTTAGAATTTTATTCGAGCTCAGGCCCGTTGAAGTGGCTTCACTGAGGTTAAGCGTAGCTTTTACGGCATTATCCCTGCCTGTACCACCATCACCATTGACGGCCAGCCCGGATGCATACACCTTCAGGTCACCTGTACCTGCGGCTGGTGCCGTCCAGGGCATCTGGAAAGTGTTGGAGGTAGAGCGACGGGATTGTTCGGCATATTGGCGACCGCCGAGGGTGACTATCCTTTGTCCCGAAGGCGCTGAACTCAAGGTTCCTGCCTGGGCGTTTGACTTTGTATCCAATACTGTAGCCTGGTAACCATAGCCAGCGGGAGTACCCGCTCCGGCCACAATGCTGACCTGCATGGTGTATCTTTTCCCAGGAACATAGGTAGTGATAGGACTCGCACCATCCAACATGGCAATCTCTACAGTGGGATTGTAAGTGCCAGTGCCGTGGCAATCTCCACAATAACTGTCTCCAAGCGGAGAGCCTGAGCGATCTACGCCCTGATTAAAACCAGCGCCAGAAGCGTTGCTGCTCAAAACAATCCAGATTGCGGATAAAAGAGTACAGAAGAGAAGTACAGATTTTTTCATAATTTGACTTTAGTTGAATCGCTCAAACAAGCGTTCAGACTAAACTCAAACTTTAAAGTTTAACCTTAGGTTTTATCCATACATTGATTTTTTTTCAAAATGTTATTATCGGACAAAAGCTGGTTAAAAAAAGATGCCATCCTCGGGGTTTCGGCCTTTTATACCTCGGAAATGATTCAGGAAGTGCTCAAAATCGACTTCTTTATTGCCAGTAGGGTAGTAAGGTTCGGTAAGGGTTACAGTTTTGGTTTCGTAATCAATAATGGCTGAAATCAACGGAACTTTGGCACCTAGCGCAATGTAGTAGAACCCGGTTTTGAACTCCGTTACCCTCTTACGGGTGCCTTCAGGGGTGATGGCTACGATGAATTCCGATTTGGAATTAAAAATATCCACTACAGCATCCACAAAATTGTTGCTCTTGCTGCGATCGACTGGATATCCCCCCAATGCCCGAAAAATCCCACCAAAAGGTGGACGAAACAAAGAGGACTTGCCAATAAACTTGACATCAACGTGGCGAATGGTGCGGAGCAAGATCCCAAAAGGGAAATCCCAATTTGACGTATGAGGTCCTACTACAACAATGTATTTCTTGAGCTGACGGGGAAAATCTCCCACGACTTTCCAGCCCCAAACTTTGAATAAAATAAAAGATGCAAGAGCAGCCCACATAATATTTGTTTTTACGCATCAAGTTAACAGAAAAATCAAATAATTGTTACCTCCTCAAAGATATTCTAACATTCCGGCAAGGCAATGGCAATGTTGACCGCCAGGCCACCTAAACTGGTTTCTTTGTATTTGTGGTTCATGTCCTGCGAGGTTTCCCACATGGTTTTGATCACAGCGTCTAAAGTCACTTTGGCTTTGGATGGGTCACTTTCCATCGCGATTTTAGCCGCCATAATCGCCTTTACTGCTCCCATTGAGTTGCGCTCAATGCAGGGAACCTGAACCAGACCACCAACAGGGTCACAAGTCAAGCCCAGGTGGTGTTCCATGGCAATTTCAGCAGCCATCAAAGCCTGATCGGGGGTAGCGCCCAAACATTCGGCGAGCGCCGCAGCGGCCATCGCACTGGACACCCCAATTTCAGCCTGGCAGCCACCCATGGCCGCGCTGATAGTCGAACCTTGTTTGAACAAAGACCCGACCTGCCCAGCTACGAGTAAAAAACGGACAATGTCTTCATTTTTGGCTAGGGGCTTGGCAAAACAGAGGTAGTACATCAATACCGAGGGAATCACCCCCGCTGCCCCATTGGTTGGAGCCGTAACGATGCGGCCAAAATTGGCATTTTCTTCATTGACAGCCATGGCAAAACAGCCAATCCACTTAACGACTTCCGAAAACCCAATACGGCTAAAGCGGATGCATTGAATCCATTCCTGAGCCGAGGTATACTCGCCGTCAGCGAGCAATTTCTGGTTGATGTTGAAAGCCCGGCGGGCAACATCCAGGCCACCGGGCAACATGCCCTCGGTGTGGCAACCCCGGTAAATGGCGTCCAGCATGACCGACCAAATTTTGAGCAGTCGCTCGTCAATTTCGGCTTTGCTCAGGAAGTTTTTTTCATTTTCATACACGATGTCCGAAATCCTGCACTTGCGCTGCTTGCACCATTGGGCGAGGTCGGCACCACTGGTGATGACGTAAGGGACTTCATTTTCCTCGCGCAAGGGGATATTTTCTTCCCCTTCCTTGACCACAAAACCTCCCCCGATCGAATAATAAGTGCTTTGGTGGATGCTGTTTCCCTGGGCATCCTGAGCATTCAATTGCATACCATTGGCGTGGTAGGGCAGCATTTGATAGCCGCGAAAGTGGATTTCGTGCTCAGGATCAAAGGTGATGGGGTGGGTTCCGCCCAGCTTGAGTTGTTTGTGTTCTTGAATTTGCTCGGGAAGGGTTTTTACCTCCACAACGGGTACCGTCACGGGGTCTTTTCCGCTCAGGCCCATCAGGATGGCGATATCGGTTCCGTGGCCTTTGCCCGTTAAGGCCAAAGACCCATAGAGCAA
>JAAFHQ010000791.1 GCA_013298445.1 Chitinophagales bacterium
TCAAGATGGGCTTAGACAAATTTTATATCTTCCTCAACGCTTTCCAAATGATCAAAGCCTCAGGTTAGATAATGACTTATTGTTATACTACTTGTGTGTACACCGTAGCCCTACGGGACTTGGGAAATCCTGGGCATCACCCATTGCTACCCATATTGCGCCCCTAGCGGGGCTCCCGTTGCGTAAAAATCAGAACCTATTGGATTGGGCTTCAGAGGATGAGGGTCAATACATTTCGCTCTATTTTCCACTCAATAATTCCGACTTTACGCCTCTGCCCCACTCCTTGTCCCTCTTTCTAGCACCTCTTCACTTCGCTCCACTCCGTTCGCTGTCGTTTTCAGTGGGGCAAGTCGCTTGCCTTTTTTGGGCTGCCCCTGCCCGTTTTTTTACTCAGGGGCTGGTTGAATGAGCAGTCCAACTGCCTGGAGGGGGAACGAATGCCACCCGAAAACCATAGCGGCTGCCACGGAACGTAGGTCTATCCTTACCCTGATGAGAAGAACGGCAACGCTGTGCGAAATTGCTCCAGCTACCGCCTCTAATAACCTGGGAGTCACCATTTTGGGTACTCAAAGGATTGAAGATTCGTCCCTGGTTTTTGCATTTTGCATAAAAATCCGTAGCAAAAACATCCTGACACCATTCCCAAACATTACCGTACATGTCGTAAAGCCCCCAAGGATTAGGAGCATACCTTCCGACTGGCTGGGTGTGCCCCCAATGGTTGTCGAAATTGGCCTGGTCGTGGCTTAGCGTCTCACCAGTGTAATATGGGGTGGATGTCCCCGCCCGACAGGCGTATTCCCATTCAGCTTCACTGGGCAAACGAAAACCATAGACTTGCCTCAGATCCGTGGTAATTTGCCCCTCGGTATTCAACAAATTACCCTTGGCATCGTAGCTGGGTTTTAAGCCCAGATTTTTATTCCAATAATTGCAAAAATGAATGGCATCGTTCCAACTGATGTGGATGACTGGTTGTTGCCCATCAGTTTGTGGACTGCCTTGGGCATCGCAACGCCAATTGACTCCTGCTTGTTTTTTATAGGAACCATCATTCCAAATGTAGCTTCCTTCGCGTTTATCCGCATCGGTTTGATAACCCGTTTCGGCAATAAATTCCGCAAACTGGGCCAGAGTTAAAGCATATTTGTCCAGGTAAAAATCGCTGAGCTGAACTTCGTGTTGAGGTTTTTCATGACTAGATGCAAGGGAGTCACTCTCCGGTGCTCCCATCATAAATTGCCCACCCTTGATGTATATAAAGTCATTAAGAAACGGGTACCATTTCTTTTTTTCCTCCACCACTCTGGCTAAATCCTGCGCACTCATCACCTCGCCATACTTTTCAAAAACTTCCTCTTTAAAATCTACCCATTGGCTGGTTGTCCACTTGCCTTGGTTGCTTGCCACAAAAGCCCCAGCTAGATGAGGTATTTCCTGATAAGCCGTATAAACTTCGCCCAGAATCCGCAGCAGGTCTCGTTCTTTTACTGAGCCAAAGGTTTTTTTTACGGCCTCACCAAACTCCGTGAACAAGGCATGATCGTGCTCATAAGCATCGCCGTGTTTTTTCACAAAATCCAATAGAAGGGGCGCAGTGCGGAGTTCTTCAAGTGGGCTGTGAGTGGCTGGAGCAGCCCAAAAATCAGCATCCAGTTGGTTCACCAAACCCAAAATGGCTCCGGTAACTTGGTTTTTGGTCAGCAGTTCATTGCCAAGATCAATGGTGCCTTGGTTCCGTCGGTTTTCTAATTCGATCAGGCGGCTGGAATTGAGCAACAGGGCGTTGTGGGTATCGGCGTGGTCTGAGTTATTTTTGGTCAGCCCTAGCAAGTGCTCGATGGCTTTTTTTAATTCTCCTTTTGCGATCAGATTTTGTATGGCTTCTTTGGTCATTTGTCAATCAATGTCTAGGGTAATCTGGTGTGCAAGTATAGCTATTTTTCGAGATAAAATGGTTCAAGCAATTGCAACGCTACTATCTATTTCTCCCCAGCTTCCCCACTTTTCTTATATTCGCAGTTCACACAACCTGTTTTTGGATGCGCCCATTTTTCTACCTCATCCTGATGGCCATGCTGAGTGCCCTATTGGGATGCCAAACGCAACCCAACAGCGCTATGATTGAACTCAAGGACAACTGGACTTTTCGACAAGCCAACAAAGGAAACTGGATGCCTGCCACGGTGCCCGGCACGGTGCACACCGATTTGATGCAAAATGACAAAATCCCTGACCCCTACTTCCGCATGCAGGAAGAAGAGGTGCAATGGGTGGACAAAGCGGATTGGGAGTACAGCTGCCGCTTCAGGATTGAGGAGGATTTTTTGAAATTCGAAGCCATCACCCTGGAATGTTTGGGACTGGACACTTACGCCGATGTGTACATCAACGGCCAATTGGTGATTTTGGCGGATAATTTTTTTGTGGCTTATGAAAAGGAGGTCAAACCCTTGCTCAAAGTGGGCGAAAACCAGCTGCGCATCTTTTTCCACTCACCCATCACCATTGGCTTACAAGCCTTGAGCAAACACAAATACGGCCTACCCGCCACCAATGATCAATCCGAACGCGGCGGGCTGGGTGATAAAAAAGTGAGCGTTTTTTTGCGCAAACCCGGCTACCATTTTGGTTGGGATTGGGGCCCACGCCTGGTCAGCAGCGGCATTTACAGGCCCATTCGCTTGATGGGCTGGAACAAGGCGCGTTTGACCGATGTCTATTTTCAGCAGGATAGTTTGAGTGATGAAAAAGCGCAGCTCACCGCGCGTTGTGAAGTGGAATCGCTGGTGGAGCACGAGGGCTTGATCGAGATTTTTCAGGGCGACACCCTGCTGGGCATGCAGGAAGTAGCACTATTGAAGGGCAAAAATGAGTTTCACATACCCCTGGAAATTTACGATCCCATCCGTTGGTGGACGCATGATTTGGGCAATCCCCACTTGTACAAACTCACGGCGCGTTTGTCCTATCAGCGCAAACCCATCAATGAACTATCGCGAAAAATTGGGCTGCGTACCATCAAAATTGTGCAAACACCCGATAAAAAAGGCAGCTCCTTTTATTTTGAGCTCAATGGTCGGCCCGTTTTTGCCAAAGGCGCCAACTACATCCCCAATGACCTCTTCATCCCCCGGGTGAGCGACGAACGCTATCAAAACCTGATCCAGTCCACCGTGGATGCCAACATGAACATGCTGCGGATTTGGGGCGGCGGTTTTTATGAAAACGACATCTTTTATGACCTTTGCAACGAGCAGGGGGTGCTGGTTTGGCAAGACTTTATGTTTGCGTGTAGCATGTACCCGGGCGATCCCGAGTTCCTGCGCAACGTGGAGGAAGAGGCGGTGTACAACGTCAAACGCCTGCGCAATCACCCTTGTATGGCCATCTGGTGTGGCAACAATGAGATTGATGTGGCCTGGTCGCAATACAACGAATTTATGGGCTGGGGCTGGAAACAACTCTACACCATGGCCCAACGCCGGGAGATCTGGCAGACTTACGATA
>JAAFHQ010000792.1 GCA_013298445.1 Chitinophagales bacterium
GACCAGTTTGAACTGAGCAGCGCTGGCACAAAAAGCCGATAAAACGCTGGCAATGCTCCAAATCAACATCCCGATGCTGAAGCCTCGTTTGGTACCAATTTGGTCGATTACCCAGCCTACTATCAAAAAACCTAGGGCATAAGTGGCTTTGAAAGCGGCATCAATCCAGCCCATCTGGATGCGGAATTGTTGTAGGTGCTCGTCTGTGAGTAGGGTAGTAGGTGCAAGCCCCAGAATGGTTCTTTTAAAAAAGTCATCTGTCATGACAAACGACAAAACCTGGCGGTCAACGTAGTTGATGGTTGTTGCCAAAAAAAGTAAGGCGATGATGCGCCAACGATAATTTCCAGACATGGCCCTGCGATGAGGAACGGTTTTGAAATAAAGTAACAAAATCGAAAAAGAGCCCAGTCAAATTGTTACTTTTTCAAAACCGTTCCTGGTGTGCAGGTGAAGGTAGATTTTTTTCTAAAGAGAACAAAAAAATATCTGGTTACCTGACAATAAAAGGGGCTTTAGTTATTCAGCTTACTGAACATGGAATAGCCCTGAAGGGGCGATATCCCTTCAAGAATGGGTAGCGCCCATTCTCAGAAGCAAGTAATCCATTAAACTAAGAAGCCCTGAAGGGGCGACATCATTTGGAATGATTATGTCGCCCCTTCAGGGCTTGTCGTGTGAACACAGGCAGGCTGCTTAGCCGAAAGGGCTGCACCCTTTCTTGATGATATGCCGCCCTTTCAGGGCTAATCACCAAAATGCATAATCCTGATTTTCTTACAAATGCTTCAGCAATTCTGCTTCGATATTCGCTGCACCACGTACTTCGGTAGCTACGATCAAACCTTCTTTGTTGATCATGAAAGCCCTTGGAATGCCTTGTACTCCATACATGGCGGCGGGAGCAGCACCCCAATGCTTGAGGTCGCTGACGTGGTATGGCCAAGTCAGATTATCGGCTTTGATGGCTTGAACCCAGGCCTCTTTTCCTCTTTGGCGTGCTTCACTAATTTGAGCAGGAGTAGCGCCCTGAGACCGACGTTCGTCAAAACCATCCAGTGATACGCTGAAAATGGTGAATCCTTTGTCTTTGTATTTGTTGTAGATCGCTACCACGTTCGGGTTTTCGCCCCGGCATGGTCCGCACCAGCTGGCCCAAAAATCCAGCAAAACGACTTTCCCCTTCAGGTCAGACAATTTAAGTCTTTTGCCACTAGGATCTGGCAGATCGATATCTGGGGCAGGTTTGCCAATTTGCACTACCTGATTGCTTTGTTCAGCCCGGTATTGCGATTCCAACACCGTAAGGTATTCGTTGTAACCAGCGGCTATGTCCGAATTTGGATCAGCTTCTTGCAGTTTTTCCAAAGCACGTCTTTGGGTACTCAGGTAAGGGCCAGCATTGCCCAGAGACAAATAGGCCAAGAACGCGCCTACCAATGGGCTTTTGGTCGTATCCACAAAAGTGCCTACGTCGTTGGCCGACATGCTGCGTTCCATAATACGTTTGGCACAATCGGCCAACATTTTGCTCTCTTTGGAGCCTTCAATTTCTACGGCGTAGTCCTGAAAGGTATTCAAATCCCCATTTACCGTCACCATTTTTTCCGCACCGGTCATGATTAGATTGATGCGTTTGGCACCCACGCGTAAGTTGTAAATCCCCGGTTTGAGCCCTTCGGGAAAATTGATGGAGTATTTTCCACTGCCATTGATATCGGCTTTGGACAGAACGGTACTCGCTCGGCCAATGGCTACCTCATCGACGAAGATTTGTAAGTTTTCAGCACCCTTGATGGTGCCTCCAATGGTGGTGCCTTTAGGTGTACAACTCCAGAAACCCAGAGACAACAAAGCAAGCGCCAAGACTTGAATGAAGCGGTTCATGCGATTGATCATTTAATTTTAAATTGCATTTTCCATTTTTTGACCCAAAGTATGGTCATATATGGTTTTCCATTCGTTCAGCGGGCCGTAGTCTTCGCCATCTACCAGGACACGTTTCCCCGTCACCTCACCGATTCTGGTAAAAGGAACATTATGGGTGTTGAGGTAGTTGACCAGGTCGTCTTCTTTTTCAGGTGTAGTGGTCACCACAATCCGGCTTTGGCTTTCGCTGAAAAGGTATACGTCTTTGCGGAAGTTGTCGTCAGTCTCTACTTCGAAGCCGATATTGCCCGCTAATGCTGATTCTACCAAACAGGCAAAAAGGCCACCTTCCGAAATATCATGTGCCGACTCAATCAAGCGGCGGCGAATCAATTTGGAGATGTTCAACTGGATGTGGAATTCTTCGTCCAAATCAATGCCAGGTGCAGGTGACAATTGCACTTTGTGCACCAAACGCAGGTATTCTGAACTATTGATGTCGTTTTGAGGGGTACCGATCATGTAGATCAAATGGCCATCTTTTTTGAAGTTGAGGGTCATTTGGAATTTTACATCCTCCAGGATTCCCAACATACCGATGGTAGGGGTAGGATGGATGGGCTCGGTGCGGTCTTTAAATACAGACTGGTTGTAAAAGCTCACGTTTCCACCAGTTACCGGGGTATCAAACTTGCGGCAAGCATCGCCCATACCTTTGATGGCATTGACGAATTGCCAGTATACTTCCGGATTTTTTGGACTACCAAAGTTCAAACAGTTGGTAATCGCAACGGGGGTACCGCCAGAGCAAACGATGTTGCGGGCAGCTTCTGCCACGGCAATCATGGCACCCGTGTAGGGATCGGCGTGTACGTAGGT
Organism: Chitinophagales bacterium; assembly: GCA_013298445.1. Taxonomy (GTDB): domain Bacteria; phylum Bacteroidota; class Bacteroidia; order Chitinophagales; family Saprospiraceae; genus Haliscomenobacter. The sequence goes on from JAAFHQ010000792.1 coordinate 2,749, forward strand.
CGAGTTGCAATCCACGGTGAGTGCCAGCGCTTTATTGGTTCCTTTGACCCGCACGAGCGAAGCATCCGAAGGAGCGTTGGTCCCCATATTGTTGGTTCGCACCATGGAGTCGTACTGCTCGTAAATCCAACGTTTGGACACAATATTGGGCGAAGAGAATACCGTCCGCGCAATCTTTTTCAGGTCTTTGGGTTGGTTGATGCTCTTGATATTGAACTTGTTGACCTGATCAATGTATTTGGGCTTTTGGTAATCGGGTTGGTAAACGGGCGCGCCGCCCCCCAAAACCAAAGTATCTGCTGGTACATCGGCAACCAATTCTCCATGATGGTAAAACTCCAGGCGACCCGTATCGGTTACTTCACCAATTTGTTCACACTCGAGGTCCCATTTATCAAATACATCCAGTACTTTTTGTTCCTGGCCCAGGTGAACCACGATCAACATGCGTTCCTGACTTTCGGAGAGCAAAATTTCCCAGGCTTTCATATTGGCCTGACGAGTTGGTACCTTGCTCAGATCGATGCGCATTCCACATTTGCCCTTGGCACTCATTTCGGAGGTGGAACAAGTGATGCCCGCAGCGCCCATGTCTTGCATGCCCACTACTGCACCCGTTTTAATCACTTCCAAGGAAGCTTCCAGGAGGAGCTTTTCCTGGAAAGGGTCACCTACCTGTACTGCTGGCAAGTCGTCAGCGGAATCTTCCGTAAGATCCGCGGAGGCAAAGGTTGCGCCGTGAATCCCGTCTTTTCCGGTTGCAGAA